>JASJGP010000204.1:0-2573 GCA_033791485.1 Desulfobacterales bacterium
AGGAGGGTTTTCCATTTTCCGCCGTACATTGCCATGTAATAGGCGATCGGATAGCCAGCAAATATAAACAGCAGATTTGTCTGAAGGGCCAGATACAGGGATTGCAGAAATACTTTACCATATCCGCCGGCCAGAATAGCGCGAAAGTTTTCCAGTGAGAAAGAATAAATAATTTCGCCATAAACCCCTGATTTTAAAAAGCTGTAGAATAATATGATCGTGAGCGGCGCAAAGACGAAAACGACAATTATAATGATTACGGGGCTTAAGTAAGCCGTTATCTCCAGAAGGAGCTTGCGCCGCTTGCTTCTGACGGCTTTAGTGGTCGCTTCGATGTCCGGCGCATTCATACGCGGTTCCAATTTTTTGGCTTCTGGTTGTAAGGGCTTCGAGTTGCGGGTTACGGGTTGTGCGTAACTGACTGATGAAGCCGTCTCCTGAGGATTAACCCAATGTCATTGAATTAAAGCTATGTTTAATCTCTGTGGAAGTCACTCCCACAAGAAGTTAATGCAAATTCAATAGCATTGATTGTTAACCTGTTACCCGTATCACGCAACGCGTTCATCGGGTTTTCCCAACACCAAATAAGGAGCAAACGATGAGGGACGATTCAGGGGAAAGTCCCCTATCGCCCCATTATTAAACCGAAGTGCTATTTCTTCAGTTCTTCCCATATCTTGGCTCTGATTTCTTGCCCTTGGCCGGTAATCATTCTCGGGTTGAAACCATCACATTTTTTGAGATAGTCCTGGGTAAGGACAAAACCCGGCCAGGCCTTCATTTCATCAGACATGAGCTCCATGACATGCTTGTGCGCCGGCGGATATCCGATATAACCAACCAACAAGGCGTTTACATCTGTCCTGAAGAGATAGTTTATAAACAGATGCGCTGCTGCCGGGTGTTTGGCACCGATGGGAATAAAATCGGTATTGCCCGCAATATAGGTTCCCTCTTTCGGCAATACCCCCCGCATGGACGTCACATCCTGCGAGAGCAACCAGCCGTCGCCGACCCACAAATGGGACATCCAGGCTTCTTCCTCCACCAGAAGTCGCCGGGGCCAGGAATCATAGGCCATAACGTAGGGTTTTTGCTTCATCAGGACATCCCGGGCCTTCATCAATTCGTCTTTATTGTCAGAAGTCCACGAATAACCGAGATATTTGAGGGCCGTGCCGATAGCCTCATATTGGTTGTCAATCATCGTGAACTTGCCCTTGTATTTAGGCGCACCATCGAACAGCATCTTCCAGGAACCGGCCAGTGGATCCTTGGAATCAACGAACTTTGAGTTGTAAGTATAGGTGGTCAAAAAAATAGAATCTACAACCTGGAAATGGTTTCCGGGATCAAAATCCATATTTTTATACTGATCCATTATATAAGCGTCAAAATTGGGAATCCAGGCATGATTGATCTTTTGAAGTAGTTTCATCCCATTTAAGCGCACCGCATCAGTCGGCCCTGAGCCAAGCACCAGATCATAGGGCGTTTTTGGATTTAGCTTGATTTTAGTGACCATCTCTTCGGTATCGGCATAATGATCCCGTTTAACCTTTACCCCGAATTCTTTTTCAAAATTTTTGAACAATTCCTCCGGCCACCACTCCGCCCAATCATAGATGTTCAGCTGGCTGCCTTCCTTGCGAACCTGATCCATGCATTCCTTGGGCACCGGGTAGTCCTTATATTTGTCTGCGGCCAGCGCGTTTGATAAAATACCCAATGAAAAAAATAAGCAGATAAAAAGAGCCAGGCTACCGTTAACTATTTGACATTTCTTCATTATGAACAATCTCCTTTTTAGTAAGGGTTCAAAGATTCCGGGTACAGCATACAAGGTTAGATTTTTTTCATGAGCGTTGACAGATTCAGAGTTATGCCCAACGATTGGGCTATCTTAACCATGAATCCTGAACCGGACGAGCTGGAATTGAAAATATTCGTTCTTTTCACCTCCTTTCCCAATTCCGATTGTCATTCTCCGATTTTGCGCGTTGTTTATGCAACTTTGGGGTTTACCTGTAGCGTTAATACTATAAACTAAGATTTGATATTTAAGTCAAGCTTTTGTGTCAGATTTATGGGCGCGGACCTGAAATGCAGATCCCTCGCCATGTCGTCTATGCAATTTTGGGGGTAATTGCTTATCTCGCAATAATGGGATTATTTTTCCAATTATTTCTGTATTATAATCAAAAAACAACGTCTATCGCAAATAGACAATACGAAAGTGATTAGCAGCTAGTGAGTCTTTGTTGTAGCACTTTAGCCAGTTGTACACTGTACGCCTCCATAATTCTTCAATTTTTGTGTACTTATCAAGCATTACTTCCTCTTTCTCGTATTTGAATGTATTAACAAAACAATAATAATCCTGCCAATAGAAAAATCAGGCGAGAACTTAAAATGCAGTGACAATTATACCGGCAATAGCTGTTATGATTCCAAGCCCCTGAAGTTTCGTGACGTTGTCTTTCAAAAAAATAACGGCCAGTGTTATGGTCACTATCGATAAGGCAGAGGCTATAGGCGTAATCAATATTGCATCTCCGATCGTTAATCCG
>JASJGP010000205.1:0-4035 GCA_033791485.1 Desulfobacterales bacterium
CTGATTTGTACCGCCACAGGGTCCATTAAAGAGACTCTTTGCACACATGGTTACAGGGCATATGCCAGCAGTCATTCCCAGCACACATGTTCCACAACCACGGCATCTTTCTTCATACCATCCCACATCTTTATTAACACCTATAAAGGTAGTATCCACAGCCGGGAAAACAGGTATTTGAGGAAACCGTTCCGCAAGGAACTGGATTCCGGCACCGCACGCCATAGACAACAAGGCATCATATTCACCTGCTACATCGTCAAGTTCAGCTAAAAATTCCATGTCACATTGCCGCTCCAAAGTTGCAGCTCCAAGCTCGATGGGAGCATTTTCCATTTTTCGTGCTATCATAAGTTCGGCATTTAAAACTCCCACCTCCTTTTCACCACCGGCAAGACAAACGGCAACACAAGTTCCGCAACCAACAGTTAAAACTTTTTTGTAGTCCTTTAATAGAATCTTAATTTCTTCAAAGGGCTTTCTCTGAGCAACAATCATTAGTCCTCCTGTTTTCTACCCCTTAATTCTTTATTAGCTCAACCAAATAACAGATACATGGTTTACAATCTATACAAGATTTTTTTTTATGTCAAATTATCCTAAAAGTGTCAAGAGAACTAATCTTATTATTAAAAAAAAATTACATTTGAACGTATGATTATATAATAATTGAGCATGTTATAAATAAATGTAAAGCTACTATTTTTGAAGAAAACGAAAGTGGTGAGCAGGTTATACCTTTGAAACCAAAAAATGACCTTGAAACAGAGACCACTGCGTGATAGTGTTAACCGGACTAAAGGCTCGCCTATATACCTGAAAATGTAAATTTGTTTTCGGAGTCTACGCTTACCTGAGCGAACCCTAAGGAGTTGCAAACTATGCCGGACAATAAATCCTCTGTCATTAACATCGCCCTTGTAGGGGGGAGAACTTACTGCAAGGAAATTCTTGAAAAAACCAACCTTGGGTTTATCGATTCCGAGGTTAGTTCCCGTATTATTGCTGTCGCCGATCCAAACCCGGACACTCCGGGAATGGTACTTGCCGGAAAACTGGGACTTAAGACGTTGAGCGACTATTACGAACTCTATTTGCCGGAGAATCATATCGACCTTATTATTATTCTTACACCCGGAGAAGCCATCTTAGAGGATATTCTTGCAACAAAGCCGGACAACATTCGGGCCATGGCCTATTATACTTTCGAGATCTTCTGGAAAGCCATTGGTGTTCAGGAACAAAAGCTGAGAGAACGGAACGAAGAAGTCGAAACCATTTTTAACAGTATCCAGGACTTTATAGTAGTTATTACGCCGGACAAGGAAATCGTTGAAGTCAATGAAGCTTTTTTGCATAAGATGGGATATACCTTTGAGGAAGTGATCGGCCGTAAATGCTATGAGATTTTCCAGGGAGACAATAACGTTTTCTGTAACTCCGGTGATATAAAGTGTCCTTTAAGCGAAGTTATTAAAAACAAAAGATATAACCAGCAGGTTATGCCCAGGCTAAATCGTGATGGCGAAACCCGATATTTCGAAGTTTCGATTTTCCCCATATGGGAAAAAGATGGTAAGATTTCAAAATTTATAGAAGTCAGTCGGGATATTACGGAACGTAAAAAGGAAGCGGAAGAAATCACCAGGCGCCTTGAGCAGATGGTTGAAGAGCGGACTCTAAAACTAAAAGAAACTCATGAAAAACTGCTCCACCAGGATAAGATGGCCTCTTTAGGAAAACTTTCCGCTTCAGTTGTTCATGAGATTAATAATCCTATTGCGGGAATATTAAACCTTACCAAGTTGCTCAAGCGAATAACTGTTGACGGATCAATCCCGGCGGGAGATGTTAATGATTTCAACCAGTACTTGGAACTTATGGAGACGGAGATATGGAGGGTAAGCCGGATTGTCTCCAACCTGCTTACCTTTTCCAGACAATCAGAGATAGGGTTTAAAAAGGTAAACATCAACCGGCTGATCGAAAAAACACTTATTTTAAATTCTAATCTGCTTATGATAAATCAGGTAAGTGTCAAAGATGAGCTGGATTCCAATCTGCCGGAATTGATCGGCTCAGAGGACCAGCTACAGCAGGCGTTTATTAATTTTATTTCAAATGCGGCAGAAAGCATGGAAACATCTGGAAACGGTGTTCTGAATGTAAAAACAAAATATTTACCTGTTGATGATAAAATCAAGATCGCATTTAAAGACAATGGTGTCGGTATTCCCCAGGAAAACTTTTCAAAGCTTTTTGAACCATTTTTTACCACTAAAAAAAAGGGCAAGGGGGTGGGACTAGGTCTTTCCGTTGCATACGGCATTATTGAGGAACATGGCGGTTCTATCCATGTTAATTCAAAAGAAGGAAAAGGAACAACTTTTAATATTAAACTTCCACTGAAACAGTTATCCTTTTCACAGAACCGGGACGGAGGTACCCATGAGCAGCACTAAGATATTTATCGTTGACGATGAATTAGTTATGCGCAAATCACTAAGCGGATGGCTGGAACGTGACGGCTATGAAGTTGATACTGCGGAGAGCGGAGAAGAAGCTCTAGAAAAATTAAAGGAGACCCGTTTTGACCTCCTCCTGGTCGATATAAAAATGGAAGGAATAAGCGGACTGGACGTTTTAAAGCATGTCAGGGAAAACGATCCTGATGTGGCCGTAGTCATGATTACAGCATATGGATCTATTTCAACTGCAATTGAAGCTATAAAGAATGGAGCCTATGATTATCTGCTAAAACCCTTTGATCCTGATGAGCTTGGAGTGCTCATCGAAAAGATCGTTGAACAACAGGCACAGGCGCGCGAAAATCTTTTTTTAAGGGAACAATATAAAGAACGGACACGGTTTGAAAGTATGATCGGTCAATCAAAACCAATGCAGGAGGTCTTCAGCCTTATCCAGGATGTGGCGCCCATGGATTCCACGGTTTTGATTACAGGTGAAACTGGTACAGGCAAAGGGTTGGCAGCTAAAGCTATTCACACCAACAGCCCCCGCAGCAACGGTCCGTTTGTGCTGGTCAACTGCGGTGCCATCCCTGAACATCTTATGGAAAGCGAACTCTTCGGTCATCAGAGAGGGGCTTTTACAGATGCCAAGGAAACTAAGAAAGGACGACTGGAACTCGCCCACGACGGCACCCTTTTTCTGGACGAAATCGGGGAGATCAGCATGAGAATGCAAATAGATCTCCTTCGGGTGCTGGAAGACCGTGTATTTTACCGCGTTGGCGGCACTCAGCCTATTGAAGCTGATTTCCGGGTTATTGCAGCGACAAACAGAAATTTAGAAGCAGCGATTAAAAATGAAATATTTCGCGAGGATCTTTATTATCGCTTGAATGTAATAACCTTTCAAATGCCCCCTCTCCGTGATCGCAAGGAAGATATACCGCTTCTGGCTGAACACTTCCTCCGAAGGTTTTCCCAGGAGACAAATAAGCCTGTTGATAAGATCAGCCGCGAGGCAATAGACGAAATGATGCTTTATGAATGGCCTGGTAACGTCAGGGAACTTGAAAACGCTATCGAAAGGGCGGTGGTTGTGGGAAAAGAACGCGATGTCCGTCCTGAAGATTTGCCTTTCCGACGCTCCGATGACCCCAATTTCATTCCCCAAAACGCTCTAAAGGATATTGAAAAGGCCCACATTAAAAAGATGCTTGATAATAACCAATGGAATATAGCTAAAAGCTCAAAAATTCTGGGTATTGACCGCACTACTCTTTACAGCAAAATCAAACGCTATAATATTAAAAAATCGGATTGATTACCTTATCAGAACATAGCATTGTTATTTCGCCGGTCGGAACTATAGACAACGACCTTTTTGAACCTATCAGCATAGAGCTCAACCGGATTTTTGGTTACAAAACCGAAATAATACCCCTTTTGCAGGATGTAGCCTTTGCCTTTGATCCAGGCCGCAAACAGCATCATTCTACGCCTATTCTGGAAAAACTTGCTAAGAAAGCCCCGCATCAGGCCATTAGGGTGCTTGGAATTACAGAAG
>JASJGP010000206.1:0-3583 GCA_033791485.1 Desulfobacterales bacterium
ATCTTCCCCGGAAATGACGGCTATAGCCTGGTTTTTTGTACTGGAAGAAAAGTATTTTTCTGCGGCTTCGGTTACCTGCTTTTTTGTTAAAGCAAGGAGACTTTCTTTAAAATGTCGGCGCATATCATCTGAAAGTAAGACGATTTTTCTGAAAAAAGCTTTTTTTGCAGCCGGGCCGGGTGGATCTGGTTTGTCGATTTCCGAGCATATCTGCAAGATCGCCTCCTTTATATCTTCGGATGTATAATTCCCGGACCTAATAAAATCAAAAGCACTTTCGTATGTTTTCAATGTGTTAACAATATGAGGATCCCTGTATGAGGCAAAGCTAAACAGCCCGTCTTCTGAGTTATATACTGCAAATCCACCATAAGCTCCACCTTTTTCACGAATCTCACGATGCAGGTACATGGACCGAAGTATTTTGCTGATTACAGAAAGGGCAGGTGCATCTTCGTGCTGCATGCGTACTGCCTGGAAAGTTTGAGCAACAAACGAAACTGCCGATGATGTACTCCATCCTTCCCTGGTAATTTTATTGTCAAAATCAATATCACACAAAGGCTCATCGATTTTATCTGATACCCAGGGGCATGAGCCTGACAGCCCTTTGCTTTGATTTAACAATTTTAAGCCTTGAGACAACTCGCTGTTTTCACCTATCAAAGCAATTTTAAGGTTATCGCGTGTGAAAAGCTTTTCAGCAATAGCGGAAAGGTCATTTGAAATAGATTCCAGGCTGCTGTCTGAAAGATTACCGGTTATGCTTTTTATGGCTTTAAGCTGGTGGATGCCCCCCCAGATTTCGCTAAGGGCGCTCGCTGGTGAAAAATGCCTGGAAGCAACGGAAATAGCCAGCCTGTGGCCGTTTTGAATAACGGCAGATTCCAGACCCGCCCTGAACTCAAGCAAAAGGCTCTTTAAACGCGATAAATCAGAAAAGCTGTGTTTGAATAACAGTTCTTCAATGATATCAAACATCTTTGCCTGGTTCCGAACAAGACTTTTTCCGTTAAATGAGACAAAGGATTTTAAGCCGCCGGTTTCGTCAAAGCACGTGCGGGCATGAGCGGACAGCCCGATGCCGCCGGTATATGCGTCGATGCGTCTGGCCATTTCGGAATAATCACGAACCGCAGTACCGATTTTAGGTATAGCAAAGCAAAAAAAAGGGATAAGGAAAATCTGTTCTTTTTTTATCAACTCTGTTCCGGCAGCCGCTGACAGATAAAAAATGCCCGAAGTCGGCTGCTCATAACATACGGCAGGCATCTTATCATATCCGGCAGTTTCATTAACTTTTTGAATTGAGATGGGGATATCTTCAATCTCCAGAGTTGGAAGGCTGGAAACATCCTCTATCGATTCCTGAAGTTGTTTAAGTTCTTTTGTGTTTTCGATTAATTTTCCAAGCTCATCAGGCTGAATGGCGGACTTAATGCGGATAAGTTTTTCTTCGACCCTGCTTGTTTCTTTTTGCTCCATCAGTTGATCCGGAACCAGGGTAAGCAAAACCCTGTGGGGATTTTCAAGAAAATATGTTTTTATCAGGGTTTCAAAGATAGGCTCTTTGGAAAGAGCATTTCGCAGCTTTTTAAGATCAGCGTCAAACTGTAATGTTTTTACAGGGTCGCCACCATGAAACCAGCTGCCAGAAAAAGTTAAAAGCAACTTTATGCCATATGGATAGGGCGTGTTTGTTACCTCTTTGCGGTGAAACTCGAGTTGATGAATAGCTGATTCAACAAGCTTCTTATCAACACCTTTGTTTGCAAGATTATTCAGCACATCAAAAATAATCGATTCGATTTTTTCCGCGTCAGATTCTTCAACATCCTTAAGCCCGCAGGCAAACATGGTGTCCCTGTTATTTGCGTCAAAACCTGTCTGGTCACTCAGCGCTGTTCCAAGCTTAGATTCAATCAACGCCCTGCGCAGGGGAGATGCGGGATTCCCTAAAAGAACCTGTTCAAGTAGTGTGAGGGCAAGAACTTTATAATTATCTTTAATATCCACCATGAGCCATGACAGGCTTACCTGGCATTTTTTCTTCGGATCTTCATTCTGCCCAAGGGGATATGGAAAGGATTTCTTTTCAGGCTTATGCCGACGTGGCTGTAAGGCAACAGTTGTATCAGGATCAACGAACTTAAATGTTTTCAGTATTTTTTCTTCTATAAAAGAAAGATGATCGCTCAGAGGCAAATTCCCATAAGTATAAAAAAATGAATTGCTTGGATGATAGTGCCGTTTGTGAAAAGCCTTAAGCTGTTCGTATGTAAGACTTACAATGTCTGCAGGATTTCCACCCGAATTATGTCTGTAGGTGGTTGAAGGATATAAGGCTTTTAAAATAGACCTTGCCATTACCTGGTCAGGGGACGACATGGCCCCTTTCATTTCGTTATATACAACGCCTTTATATGCAAGACTGGAAGAATCGCCTTCGATCTCCAGGCGATGGCCCTCCTGCATAAAGCTGAGTTCTTTAATGTTTGGGAAAAAGGCTGCATCAAGATAAACGTCCATGAGGTTATAAAAATCTTTTCGGTTTTGTGTAGAAAACGGGTACATGGTCCAGTCGGAAGCGGTAAAGGCATTCATAAAGGTGGAAAGACTGCGTTTCAGCATGGAAAAAAATGGATCGCGAACTGGAAATATTCTGGAACCGCATAAAACAGTATGCTCTAGAATGTGTGCAACTCCGGTTGAATCTGTCGGCACAGTCTTAAATGCAACGCTGAACGTATTTTCACTGTCATTATTGCTGATATGAACATGCTTTGCCCTTGTAACGGTATGTTCAAGCTCATAAAAAAAGGAATTGATTTCTTTAAGTATGACGATTCTTTTAACTAGGTAACCAAAAATACTGTGGCCTTTCTTAAGACCGGCATTGTTGCTATCCACAGATGAGTCCATAAAAGCGTCCTTTTTATGTGGCAATATATATACCCCGGCTCTTGCGCCTGATCTTACCCAGCTTGTTCAGCCTAAATAGAATATTGCGAATTTTTTTATCCCCGAAACCTGTTCTGTTCTGTATCTCGGCAAAACCCGTTCCATTATTAAAACGTTTTATGGCATTAAATACCTCATCAGAAGCGGTTGCAACAACTTTTCCTTGAAGTTCTTTTCCTCCGGCGGAATTCGGGGCAATCACCCGTTTCTTTTTACCATATACAGCCGTTGTGCTGATCAGCTTTTCCAGCCTGTCCAGCCTGTCCAACAGTTTGTTTATGTCTTTTTTTGTTGGAATATCATAAGTGGACATAAAAAACTTTACCATAGCGTCAAAACTAACCGTTTTTCTCCGTTTTTTTGGCATGATGTCCTCCATCAATTTCAGATCTTTTTTAAAAGCTAAAGTGTTATAAAGTAATTAAAAAGTCAAGCTGTACAAATAATGATGGCATCGGTGTTGATACTTTTTTAGAGGCCGACAATAATAAATCCCGGCCCCATACGTAACAAACTTGCAATGGAATATGTAAAAAAATGTCCTATATTTATTACCTTGATTTCTTATTTTTTTAATCCAGCCACAGCCTTATTTTCCTAACTATTTAATTATAAAGAAATA
>JASJGP010000207.1:0-5802 GCA_033791485.1 Desulfobacterales bacterium
CCATATCTCTACCGCCCCATTTTTTGGGAAAACGGCATCCCATAAGGTTGCGTTTTCCGGCTTCTTTTAGAAACTCTTTTGGGAACTGTATCAGGTCTTTGTCCATATCCAGAATCATCTTCCTGGGTACCCACTCAACAAGACTCCGTGTTTCCTCTTTTAATTTTAAAGCTTCTTTTGATAAAAGATAGTCAAACATTTTTTCTCCTTTAACAAATTTATCCACATGTTGTACCAAACACCTGGTTGCTGTCATTGACTTCGTCAATGGTAACATTGACCATTGTATTTTTCAATTTATCATCACCCTTAACCAATACCGGAATATAATTAGATGTTATTCCCTTTAAAAGGTTTGTCGATTTTTTCTGTTTGCCCTCTATCAGGATTTCAAGAGTTTTGCCTTTAAATTTATTATAAAAAACATTCCTTTTAAGCTTTCCGAGCGTTCTCATCTTTTGGCATCGCTCCCTGATAACGTTTGAGTTGACCTTGTCAGGGTAAGAATAAGCGGGAGTTCCTTTTCGAGGGGAAAATGGAAATACATGCAGGTAAGATACCGGCAACTGTTCAATTAAAGAATATGTATTTTCAAATGCCCTGTCTGATTCACCTGGAAACCCTATCAGCGTATCCACACCGATTGCACAATCCGGCAACAGCTTATGAATTTTTTCCACCAGGTCAATGAAAAATGATCTCGAATATGGCCGGTGCATCTTTTTTAAAATGAAATCATCGCCGCTTTGCAAAGGGATATGAAAATGATGACAGATTTTTGCTGGCCCTGAACCGGATTGAGCAACAAATTTAATGATATCTTCGGTGAGTTCGAAAGGTTCTATGGAACTGAGCCGAACACGATCAATGGTGCATGTCTTGCGAATACGGTTTAAAAGTTCAAGGAGATCGGCTTTTCGTTTGCCGAGGTCTATGCCGTAATTGCCAAGGTGAATGCCTGTAAGTACAACTTCATGATAACCGGCCTGATGAATTTTGTTGATATTATCCAGCACCCGTTCCGGTGGAAGACTACGGCTGGGCCCCCTTGCATACGGAACGATGCAGTAGGTGCAAAAGTCATTGCAGCCATCCTGTATTTTTAAAAAAGGTCTGGTGCGGTATCCTAAGCCGACCGATGGCATGGGATTGAAATGGTGTATTTTCTGTTCTAAATCAGGGGAGGGGAGAATATTTTCTTTTCCGGCCAGGATCATATCAGGGAGTTTATGTTTGTCAAAATGGCCAATGACATGGTGGACTCCTTTGATTTTATTAATTTCATCAGGTTCGGTTTGAGCATAGCATCCTGTAACAATGATGCGTGCCTTGGGATGAGAGCGTATGGCCTGTCGTATGGCCTGCCTGGACTGCATGGATGCTTTCTGAGTGACTGTGCAGGTGTTGATAATGCAAAGATCTGCAATTTCTTTATCCCGCGATATAACCCACTGACCATCATCAGACAGCTTTTGTGCCAAGGCTTCCGACTCGTACTGGTTGACCTTGCATCCCAATGTTGTGATTGTAAATTTAGGCATCTATCCACCCCCCTCCAATCACATCATCATCTTTATAAAATACAGCTCCCTGTCCGGGTGTTATTGCTGACTGGGGAGTTTCAAAAATGATTGTAGCCAAAGTGCTGCCATCGGGAATAAGCTTGGATCTAACTGCCTTATGACGGTATCTCACGCGGGTATCTATATCTAATGGTGATGATGGTTTCTCGATAATCCAATTTATGTCGCTGACCCTGCAACTCGATGAGAGGAGGTCTTTTTTTAATCCGACTATAAGCCTGTTTTGGTTTGTGTCTATTCGTACAACATAATAGGGCTGTAAAGCAGGGCAGTTGATACCGCGCCTCTGGCCGATGGTAAAGAGATGAAGCCCATTATGTCTGCCAAGAATATTGCCTTTAATATCTACAATATCTCCTGGTTTTGCTTTGAAGTCCCGTTGCTGCAAAAGGAAATCACCGTATCGGTTATCTTTGATAAAGCATATATCCTGGCTTTCTTTCTTTATTTGCGGATGAAGTCCTTTGTCCTTTGCCATTTTTTTTACATCTGATTTTGTCATTTTTCCCAATGGGAAATATGCACGGGATAGTTGCTTTTGCGTCATAAAAGCAAGAAAATAAGACTGGTCTTTCTTTGTATCAATACCACGAAGCAAATGAAACCTGCCCAGACTATCCTCTGATATCCTGGCATAATGACCGGTAGCAAGGTGAGACGCTCCAAGTTTTCGGGCAAAATTAAGTAAAGTTCCGAATTTTATGGAAGGATTACACACAAGGCATGGATTAGGGGTTTTACCGGAAAGGTAAGTTCGTGTAAAATAATCGACAATCTTTAGCTTGAAGTCAGTACTTACATCTATGATTTTTACTGTAATGCCAAGCTGGTTTGCAATATCGGCAATTTTAAGAGAATGCGAATCCTGATTTGCCAAAAAGTCTGATGAATCTGAGTCTTTTATAGATCTGTTATTATGATGAAGAGAAGCTTTGGTTTCAAATCCTGTAATAAAATGGATACCTATGACATGGTGCCCCTGCTGCTTTAAAAGGTATGCTGCTGCAAGAGAATCTATGCCGCCGCTTAAGGCAATGGCTGTTATCTGCTTCATTCAAAAAAAGTTTGGGATATCTGGCGAATTTCCATTGCCCGTGTAGGGCAGGCAGGTACGCAAAGTTCACATATACTGCATTTTTTCTGCTCGAACTTAACAGACATTTCCGGTCGTTCAACAGAAAGGGCGCCTGTTGGACAAACAGCAGTACAAGCACCGCAATGTGTGCATTTATTATTGTCACGGTTAACTTCCTGGGAGGCATTTTCTACATGTATTCCCTGGTTTTTAAGATATTTTACTCCCTCCCTGAAATTTTTCTGTGTACCGGAAATCTCAAGAACCATTATCCCTTCTTTTCTAGGAAGAACCGTTGCATTGAGAATATTAAAAATAAGGTCATAATCCCTGGTCAGATAGCACACGACAGGCTTTTGGACTTCTTGTTTTGAAAAACGAAGAACAAGTATCTTTGAATACACAATAAACCTCCGGAAAATCCTTTATTTTTTAAAATTAAAATATTATCATAAAGATAATTGAAAATACTGTCAACACTAACATGTGACCCGGATAAGGGAAAACACATTTGTGACTCAGGTGGATAGGCTGAAGACTGTTAGGGAAAAGCGCATTCTAAATCCATGTTTGATGCAAGAATCACATTCTGCCAAAGTACTGCAATCGTGCTTTTCTTGCCCCCTTCAGCCTTCAGTCTAAACAGCTTCAGCCTGACTACGCGAGTTACAAAAAGTATAATATTATAGTCATAAGGATGGTTGCAACATGAACCGTTTTGCTTATCGTACATCAGGACTTGCTATAAAAGCGCTCGCCGGCCTTTCAAAGGCAAAAATCAATATGCATGGGACGGATAATATCCCTGATGGCTCTATAATTTTTGTTATAAATCATTTTACAAGAATTGAGACGCTTCTTATGCCATACCATATCTTTCAATTAACAAAGGCTCCGGTATGGTCTCTGGCTGATTACGGACTATTTAAGGGAGCGCTGGGAACTTTTCTTGACATGATGGGTGCTGTTTCTACTAAAGACCCTGAAAGGGATCGCCTTATCGTAAAAAGCCTTCTTACCGGAGAGGCTTCATGGATAATTTTTCCCGAAGGCAGGATGGTTAAAAATAAAAAAATTATAGAAAAGGGGCGCTTTATGATTTCATATGCAGGCGGTAAGCACCCCCCTCATACCGGCGCGGCTACCCTTGCACTAAGGACTGAATTTTACAGGCAGCGCCTGGCAAAAATGGCAAAAGAAGCTCCTGAAGAAGCAAAATATATAATGGATCTTTTTCAAATAGATTCCATTGAGCACGTATTGGAAAAAAATACATATATTGTTCCTGTAAACTTAACCTATTATCCGATTAGAGCTAAAGAAAACATTTTAAGCAATCTGGCTCTTAATCGGGTCGAAGGCATTTCTGAACGCGCGATAGAAGAGATTATGACTGAAGGCACCATGCTTCTTTCGGGAGTTGATGTGGACATTCGATTTGGTGAGCCTATTTCGATAAAAGAATATGTTCAATGCAAAGCTATAAGCAGGGATATCTCAAAAAAACAAAGAATAAAATTCGATGATAAGCTTCCTTCATTGCGAAGAATGCGTAAGGAAGCTTTAAAGATTATGCAGCGCTATATGTCATCAATTTACTCTTTGACAACAGTAAATCACGATCATTTATTTGCTTCAATGCTCAGGATGATTCCACGAAAAAAAATCGATCTTGACGATCTAAAAAGAAGAGTATTTCTTGCATCAACCTTTGTCAGGGGTAAAACAGGTGTCTATCTCCATAAAAGCCTAGAAGTTGAACAGGTTCATCTGCTTACAGACGATCGATTCAATAAATTTACCGATTTTCTCGAAATCGCCCTGGAAAAAGGTATCTTAAAGAAAAAAGGAGATGTTTTATTTAAGGACCGATCGAGATTTTCTTCTCCTTACGATTTTCATCGTGCACGAATAGACAATCCTATAGAAGTGATGGCAAATGCGGTTGAACCGCTCATAATGCTTCAACGTAAAATTCGTAAGCTTGCCTGGCAGCCCGGCTTCTGGATAAAGCGCAAAGTGGCCGGGTATCTTATTAAAAAGGCTCTCAATGAATATGAAGAAGACTACAACAAATTTTACGTAGAAGGTGAATCTAAGAAAAAAGATGTAGGAATGCCCTGCCTTATTAAAGGGAGATCGAAGGATATAGGGGTTGTTCTCATTCATGGGTATATGGCCGCTCCGCCTGAGGTAAAAGAGCTTGCAGACTATCTTGGCCGAAAAGGATTATGGGTATATGTGCCAAGGGTCAAAGGCCATGGTACTTCTCCTGAAGATCTTGCTGTGCGATCATATAAGAACTGGATTGAGTCAGTTGATGATGGGTATGCCATAATAGACAGCCTTTGTAAACGCGTTATAGTCGGAGGGTTTTCCAACGGTGCCGGTCTTGCACTTGACCTGGCTGCCAGAGTTAAAAATATTGAAGGTGTTTTTGCTGTTTGCCCTCCGTTAAGGCTTCAAGATTTATCAACAAAGTTCGTACCTGCCATGGATGTCTGGAACAAATTGATGAACAGGGTTCACCTGGATGATGCCAAAATGGAATTTATTGAAAACAACCCGGAAAATCCCCATATAAACTATTTGCGTAATCCAATTTCCGGCGTAAGAGAACTTGTGCGCCTTATGGATGCAGTTGAACCAAAATTGGCCGATATAAAAGTGCCTGCACTTATAGCACAATCCCAGGGGGATCCTGTTGTAAACCCGAAAGGTTCGAAGAGAATTTTTGAGCTTTTAGGTTCAAAAGACAAGGAATATATTCTTTTTAATTTTGAACGCCATGGCATATTATTGGGTGATGGCGCAAAAAGGGTGCATAAAGCAGTATGGGATTTTATTAATCATTTGTAGTAAATACTCACATAGTCAGGCTGAAGCTGTTTAGACTGAAGGCTGAAGAGGGCAAAAGAGCACGACTGCAGCACTTTGGCTAAAAAGCCTGATACTTGCATCAAGCATGGCTTTAAAATGCGCTTTTTCCTAACAATCTTCAGCCTATCACCTGAGTAGTTACGAATTAACTATCAACACATGGGGTATATGTCAATCTGAAATCGTTGACAAAGCGGTAAGCTATTGATAGAAAATCTTGTTATTAGAAGCTTTTAACTTAACCCAGACAATTTAAACTTTTTA
>JASJGP010000208.1:0-6028 GCA_033791485.1 Desulfobacterales bacterium
TACAAAATAATTTGACGCTTATAAAGAAATATCTCCAAGAGTCAAGTGTGTACAAAGACCAGCTTCCAGGCTTCCCAGCCTCCCAGCTTTTTTGCCTCCTATCTTCCCAGCTTATGAAGAACATCACAAATCAGCCTGACCCCAAAGCCTGTTCCCCCTGCAGGGCAGTAAGCATTTTCTTTTTTGATATATGCAGGGCCTGCAATATCGATATGCGCCCATTTCGTATCTGAAACAAATTCCGATAAAAAAAGTGCAGCAGTGATTGCGCCTGCCCACCGGGTATTCGCCATATTATTGATATCGGCAAAATCGCTTTTCAGCAGTTCTTTGTAATCTTCGGGCATGGGAAGCTGCCAGCAGCGTTCATAAGTCTTTTCGCCGGATTTGATAATCGTTTCAGCCAAATCATTGTCAAAAGAAAACACACCTGCAATCTTCTCTCCCAGGGCTACAACGCAAGCCCCGGTGAGTGTAGCAACATCAATAAGCACCTTGGGCTTATATTTCTTAACTGCATATGACATGGCATCAGCCAGTATCAGCCTGCCTTCAGCATCTGTATTGCCTATTTCAACCGTTTTTCCGCTAAAGCTTTTGACAATATCCCCTGGTCGGAAAGCATCTCCGGACAGCATGTTTTCAACAACAGGAAGAACTCCGATCACACGAATTTTGGGTTTAAGCTCGGCAGTTGCGATAAGTGCTGCCGCAACTGTTGCTGCACCGCCCATATCCATTTTCATGTTTTCAAGAGATCCGGTCGGTTTCAGGTTGATCCCGCCCGAGTCGAAAGTTACACCTTTACCAACAAGGACGACAGTTGTTTTGAAATTTTTCGGCGCATACTCAAGGACAACCATGCAGGGCTTGCTACTACTCCCTTTTGCTACTGCAAGCATTGCGCCGAACTTCTTTTGTTTCAAATCTTTTTCTGTTAATATATTGACTTTGAGATTCACTTTTCTTGCCTGTGTTGTAATCGACCTGGCGAACTGCTCCGGTCTTTTGTCATTAGAAGGTGTATTCACCCAGTCTCGTGCAAAAACGGTTCCCTTGCAGACAGCTTCAACTTGTACGGGCAGTTTTCTGAAAACTTTAGCAGTATCAGGCTCAACAAGAAAATTGATGGTCTTTAAGGCTTTAAGTTTCTTTTCCTTTTTATATCTATCAAAAATATGGTTTCCGAGAAAGGCGCCTTCTAAAAGGGGCTCTAAAACCTGATACATTTCCATCTTGATTTTTTTAAAAGAAGGGACGGCAATTAAAACTTGCGAAAGATTTTTCCTGATACATTTTTTTACTGCTCTGCCTGACATTTTGCGAAGTTTTTCAAAATCGATTTCCTTTGTTTTTCCAAGGCCGAGAAGAATTACCCTTTCCGCTTTAACTGCAGGCGGGTTATAGAGAATTACTTCGTCATCTTTCTCCCCTTTGAACTCTTTTAGCTTCTTTGCTTTGTCGATAACAGAAACTATTGCGCTGTTATCATGTATCTGAATGTCTTCACAAACCGGGATAACCAGGGTTTCTGTCTTTGTTTTTTTTAAATCAACGGTTTTCAGGTGTAACATTATTTATCTCTCCTTTTGTGGTTTCCTTCGCTGCCAGATCTTTCAAGTATGATATTTTTTCCCATGAAAAGTTTTCCTTCCGGCAGGGAAATATTGCATTGTTTGTAAATACAGGGTCTGATTCCAGGTCATAACGGGACGAAGCAACAGCCTTACTCCACAGCTTAGTGTGTGGAATCGGGGAATAATATGCAAGAACAGGAGTTATATTTTGTTGTATTACCTCTTTAATAGAATACTCTATGGAACTTATGGCCTGGCCGGGAAGCCCCACAAGAAGATATGCCCCGATCTGTTCTTTCCTGAATCCCGCTTCCTTTAACCAGATAACAGCCTCTTTAAATTCTTCCACCGTTACCTTTCTGTCCATTTCACTTCTAAGGTCAAATATTGCGGTTTCAAGCCCAAGGCGCAACGTTTTAAAACCTGCCTGAAACATCAGGGAAGCTGTCTGCTTTGAAATTCCCCGTATATGAACCGCATTAGGTGTGTGAAAGCGGACCTTCAAGCCTTCACGAATTATCTCTTCAAGCAAGGGAATGGCATGTCTTTGGGCATCAACCAGGAGCGCATCATCGTAAAATACAAAATCTATTACATCATATTCTTCATGCCAGAATTTTATTTCTTTAACAACAGATTTCGGTTCACGAAGCATTCGTTTTGGATCTAAAAAGTTAGATGCGCAGTATGCGCATGAAAAGGGACAGCCTCTGGAAGTAAGAAGTGGTACATATGTAATTTTATTTTGAAGATCAAAGGCAGGGTAAGGGTAGGTACTAAGATCATGTGAATCAAACTTTTGAGTGGGAAAATAACCGGTATACTCCCCGGCGAGTTCGAGAATGTTTTCTTCCCCGCGTTCTACAACCACCCTGTCTGCACCTGAATATGCATTAGCATGATCTGTGCAGAGGCTTGCATAAATACCGCCAAGTACAACCGGCACATCGGGGAAAATTTCTTTTATTATTTTTATTGTTTCCTTAAGCCCCGGATACCAGTAGGTCATCAGCGAAGTAATAAAAATAAGATCGGGCTTTTGGATTGAAAGCAGATATTCTCTAAACCATTCAATTTTAATTCCATACCGGCAATAGTTGCGTGGAACATCTTCGAGCCCTTTTGGTTTTGGAATCCGTACTTTTAAAAAAGGGCCACGACCATTTCTGGCCTGGGGATTGATTGCTGGTGCATCAGGATGGAACCTGTCAAGGCAGTCGATATAGGAAACATTAAATCCATGCTTCCTCAGTATTGAAGCAATAGATAGGAGCCCTATCGGTTTCGCCCAGAAGTCGTAAGCGGCGAAGTCGTGTATCCAGGGATTTATAAGAAGAATATTGGGTTTGGTAGGTTTCACTTTAGTGAGGGCAATGAAAGCTTTTTACAAAGCTGTAAAATATTTCATTGAAGTTTTCTTTAACTCCTTGCGGCTAAAAAGCAGTTTATAGTTTTCAACACGGGTTTCACTTGACATCGTTCGAACAACCTCTCTGCATGTATCTTCATTATTCGCATGAACCATTGTATAAAGGTTGTATGGCCATTCATCAGTAGGGTTGCGCCTGTAGCAGTGGGATACTTCTTTAAAGAATGACATCTTCTCCCCAACTTCTTCTATCCGTTCTTCATCAACTATCCATGCGACCATGGCATTTGCTGCAAACCCTGATTTTTGATGTCGAATAGTTGCACCAAAACGCCTGATTACGCCCCTGTCACAAAGAGCTTTTAATGTTTTAAGAAGTGTCTCTTCTGATATTTTCAGCTTTTTAGATATTTCAAGATACGGACGGCTGGTAACAGGAATATCTTCCTGAATGGATGCAATGATCTTCTTTTCAAGTTCTGTAAGCATATGGCGATTTAAAAATTTTATCCGTAAAAAGTCAAGGAGTTTTAACTTCTGCCTTTTATCTTCAATGCCTCTTCGTAAATGATGTTTTTAGGCAGATTATATTTTTTTGATAATATTCTTGCAAGTTCGGACAGTCGTGTTTCTTCCTCCTTCAGGCATTTATCAATATCAGCTCTGACTGCATCCATGGATACCGATGTGCTTGAATCGTTTCCAGCTACCAGCAGTGTAAGCTCTCCTTTTATTGAGGGACGTTTTTTCAGATTCTTTTTGATTTCAGATAGAAGGCCCCGAATAAATTCTTCGTAGTGTTTGGTCATTTCACGTGCCAAAACAGCATACCGGTCACCCATGGTTTCAATGATTTCATCCAAAAAGGATAGAATCCTCCGGGGTGATTCATAAAAAATGATTGTTTTACTTTCATCTGCAAGTTTCTTTAGGTGTTTTTTGCGTTTTTCTTTTCTTTTGGCGGCAAAGCCTATGAAAATAAAAGAATCGGTAGCCAGCCCAGAAGCACTGAGAGCAGCAGTAGCGGCTGATACGCCAGGTACAGGGATTATCCGGATATTTTCTGCAATTGCTTCGTTTATGAGCCGGTAACCCGGATCAGACACTGATGGCGTTCCTGCATCTGATACCAGAGCAATGGACAGACCTTTTTTCAATTTATTAATCAGTCCGGGTGTGCGACTGGTTTCATTGTGTTCGTGGCAGGAAATAAAATTGTTTTTGATTTTATGATAAGCCAGCAGTTTACCTGTTTCCCTGGTGTCTTCTGCTGCAATCAGGTCAACTTCTCCAAGAACTTTAATCGCTCTTAAGGTAATATCATCTTTGTTGCCGATGGGTGTGGCAACAATATAGAGTTTTCCCTTTTTTATTTTGTCCTTGCGATCATCCGTAGGCGAGTTCAAAGGCATTTTTAATTATTTCAATACTCGGGTTATCATGAGAAGATATAATGGATACAACATCGAATCGGGCTTTGACATTGCTTTGCATGGTTGTTTTCAGGTACTGAAGCGCCACCATGGATATCTTTCTTTGTTTTTTGGGAGTTACCGCCCACTTGGGGTTTCCGAAATTTTTAGATTTTCTGGATTTAACCTCAATAAATGCGATTGTACCTTTTTCTTTGGCAATAATATCGATCTCTCCGAGCTTTGTACGATAATTTTGCTCTATGATTTTATATCCCTGCTTTTTAAGATAGCTCACAGCAATCGATTCGCTTTTTTCTCCAAATTTTTGCCGGCTGTTTAGCATATCTCATTACCACATTTACTGCGTTTATTTACTTATAAGAGCCAGCTTCAAAACGTTTCAGCCCGAAGTCTACGCTTATCTGTTCAAGATCAAGGAAGGCGAAAATTTTAACCACAGGAATACATGGAGTATTTCGAGGATTAAAATTTGAGCCTGACGCAGATATCGGACAAAAGGGGACGTTTTAAAATTGGCTCTTACAATCCTGCTTTCTCTTTCATTTCATCGGCTTTGTTGGTTTTTTCCCACGTGAACTCAGGTTCGTTTCGACCAAAATGACCGTAAGCCGAAGTTTTTCTGTAAATCGGCCGTAAAAGGTCAAGATATTCGATAATCGCAGCAGGTCTTAGATCAAAGACCTCTTTAATTATTTCTTTTACACGCCCTTTTGGAATCACACCCGTTCCCATAAGATCAGCCATCACAGAAATCGGTTCCGGGACTCCGATGGCGTAGGCCACCTGCACCTCGCATTTTTTTGCCAGACCGGCGGCAACGACATTTTTGGCAATATGTCTGCCCATATAGGATGCACTGCGATCCACCTTTGACGGGTCTTTTCCCGAAAAGCAGCCGCCGCCATGACTTCCCTGCCCGCCGTAAGTGTCAACGATAATTTTACGACCTGTAACTCCGCAATCCCCCATGGGGCCACCGATCACAAACTTTCCTGTTGCGTTTATAAAATAACGGGTGTCGCCATCAATCATTTCTTTGGGAATCACCTTTTTTATCACTTCTTCTATAATAGCCTCTTTCAATTCATCATAGGTGACATCAGGTTTGTGCTGTGCAGCAATTACAATCGTATCAATACGTTTAGGCGTTCCGTTTTCATATTCGATGGTGACCTGGGATTTACCGTCAGGCCTCAAAAAGTCAAGGGCTCCGTTTTTTCGAACAACTGACAGACGATTGCATAGCTTGTGGGCAAACATGATGGGCATGGGCATCAGTTCAGGTGTTTCATCAGAGGCAAAACCAAACATAAGGCCCTGGTCTCCTGCGCCCTGGTCCTTGAACAGACCTTCTCCAACATTTACTCCCTGGGCAATGTCCTGCGACTGGTGGTCGATGCTGGTAACTACCGAGCAAGTTTGCCAGTCAAAACCCATTTTGGATGAATGGTACCCGATATCACGTATGTATCACGAACCACATGGGGTATATCAACATAACAGTCAGTTGTTATTTCACCGGCAATAACGGCAAGGCCTGTGGTCACAAGAGTCTCACAGGCAACCCTGCACCTTTTATCCTTTTCCATAATTGCATCGAGTATTGAATCGGATATCGCATCTGCGACCTTGTCCGGGTGTCCTTC
>JASJGP010000209.1:0-4001 GCA_033791485.1 Desulfobacterales bacterium
ACGTTGAAATCCGGCAACGTACATTGCTTATTGTCCGTCTAATCCCTATGTCCGAGCTTTTGTTTATAACGGTTACTTTCTTTCCCTGAGCATATGAACTTCCAAACACGCTTTTAAATGCCATGAATCTCTTATAATCAAACCCACCGCGATTTTTAAAATTCTTAATCGATTTGATCGATGCTACAAAAGAAATCCTGTCTCCAAAAGAAAGCACAGGTTCGTCTCCGGTAACAGTCACACGGATCTTCCCGGTAACACAAAACTTTCTGTTGTTTTCCTCAAGAGTTTCCGCACTTAAAATGAATTTTTGCCTGTGTTTAATTTTTTCAACACTTTGATCTATCGTACCGGCAATTTTCAACTTATTTGAATCTGTGAAATGAATAATATGATTTGAAGGGAAATGGGGGGAAGCCCAGGGTTGTATCAGAAGGTATCCAAGAGTAAAAAAAAGGATGATTGGAGAAAAAAAGTCTTTTTTAAGAAATGGCTTAAAAATAATACTGCATAATATCAATCCACCTGCTGTGGAAACAAGCAGATATGCCCATAGCATGTATCCCGGCACTACGTCTCCGAAAACTATGCCGCATATCATGGATATTAAAAGAGGTATAACCGGGCGGGAATATACCTTGTCAATCATCCCTTGACCCGTTTAACTGCTGCACCAAGTTTGGCAAATTTCGCTTCAATTGACTGGTATCCACGATCCAGGTGATACACCCGATTAACCTCGGTTTTACCACTGGCAACCAGGCCGGCCAGAATCAATGAAGCGCTTGCACGAAGATCTGAAGCCATGACCGGTGCACCTGATAATTTTTTAACTCCCTGTACCATTGCGCTGTTTCCTGACACCTTTATTTGGGCCCCCATACGCCTGAGTTCACTTACATGTATAAAGCGATTCTCAAAGATAGTTTCAGAAATAATACTAAAGCCGCATGCAACAGACATAAGCACCATGAACTGAGCCTGCATGTCCGTTGGAAAACCCGGATATGGCAGAGTTTTCACATCCACGCTCTTTATTTTAGCAGGTCCCTTAACCCTCAGGTTATTACCGTCAATAACAACCCTGGTACCTGTAAGACTTAATTTGTGAATAACAGCTTCAAGATGATCAGGCCTACAGTCTGTAATTGTGACATCTCCACCGGTTAAAGCCGATGCAACCATGAATGTTCCGGCTTCTATTCGATCCGGAATAATAGAAACTGATACAGGTTTAAGAGAAGAAACTCCTTGTATGGTAATTTCCGAAGTGCCTGCCCCCTTAATATCCGCCCCCATTTTGTTTAAAACATCTGCAAGCGCCAGGATTTCAGGTTCATATGCTGCATTACGGAGGACTGTAACGCCATCTGCTAAAGCAGCAGCCATCATAAGGTTTTCCGTTCCGGTTACCGTAGATATATCAAAATAGAATGAATTTCCTTTAAGGCAATCGACCGAAGCCTTAATGTATCCATGTTCCACTTCAATTGTAGCCCCTAATCTGGCCAACCCCTTCAAGTGTAAATTAATCGGCCTTGCACCAATTGCACATCCCCCGGGTAAAGACACCCTGGCCTCTTTAAGTCGGGCAAGCAGCGGGCCAAGCACCAGGATGGAAGCGCGCATCTTTCTTACCAGATCGTAAGAGGCTTCGGGATTATTAAGCCCGCTTGCATCTATTCGGACTGTATCTTTTTTCCTTTCTATCTTTGCGCCAAGGTTCTCAAGAAGAAGCAGTGTACTTTCTATATCTTTCAGATCAGGTACGTTGGTATATGTATTCCAGCCATCTGCAAGCAGCGAAGACACAAGTATCGGAAGCGCCGCATTCTTGGCGCCACTGATCCTGACTTCTCCCTTAAGAGAATGACCGCCTTCTATAATTATTTTATCCATTTTGACCTCATCAAAAAATATATATCAACTAAATATGCTCAACTGAGCATTCAAACAAAAAAGCGCTTCCCCAAATTTTATTATTATGAAGGAAGCGCTTTTGTTCTTTTCAATTTCTAAATTCTAATGACTATGGCCGCCCTTTCCTTTATAGGTATCCCAGACAGCCTTAACAATGCAATATGTCATGCCAATTCCTATGATGTTCAACGCATACCACAGTCCACCGTGAAACACGAGATGGCCGGCATCCCATACCCATTCAAAACTGATAAACGGTAACATATTTCATCCTCCTAAAATATAGCTTACGCTTCGGCAGGCTGCATTTCCGGTTCCGGTGCACTGGAAGCCTCTTGTTCTTTTACATCTACAGCCTCTTTAGGTTCAGGTTCTTGCTCTTGAGCAGCCGGCGGTGGTTCAATTGGATTAAGCTCAGCTTCCTGCGGAAATATCGGCAAATAGCGGTAAGATATCATGATTAAGATAATACCGTATGCCACCGGTAGAAGTGTGGTTGCCACTTCCTGCCAGCTTGGGAAATACATGTTCCAGCTAGTAAAAGGCATGATCGGCACAGCAAGCACCTGAAGCACCATTACCCAGCGGTTCAGGCTCACGCCGATTACTGCCAGTATAATTGCAGCCCATAGTAAATAAGAAGTCTTGCGTCCCTTATCCGTGATAAGGATAATAGCGGGCAGCACACCACAAATGCCGACTTCAAGGATAAGTATCCAGATTCCGTATAACGGATTGTTTGAGTAAAAATCCATTAAAGAAAAACCCCTAGATGGTGCGGTAACTGTTGCCCAGTACCAGGTATCCGCAATTTTTGCCACACAGTAGGTAAGGAGCATCCATCCGGAAATTTTGGCCAGAAGCTCTATGACATTATCTTTTACAAGCTTTTTTCTTGAAACAGCTTCGGTAATTTTTGTAATAAGTATGGTAAAGCATGGGCCGCATGCCGCTGCAGACCATGTAAAAAGGAAAAACGTCCAGGGCCAGACAAGGACCCCTTCCCGGAACCCAAAAGGACGTCCGAAAAGCACACCTGCAACACCCCCTAAAGAGCCCTGGTGGAAAAAGGAAAGAAATGCACCTGTTGCTGCAAATACCGCCATGGTTTCGTGCATGTTGTGGGTCAGATTGTGAAAGAAAGGTACTTTGTCGATCTGGCGGTTTTCAAGAACAAGGGGAATATACTCAATACACAGGACTCCAAAATAACATGTCAGACAAAATGCCACTTCAGTCAACATGGAATGGATGTTGGCATGCCAGAAAATAAACCATCCCCTCAAAGGCTGCCCGATGTCGATGGCAAGTATTAAAAGTGCCGAACTGTAACAGATGAACCCGATGAGCACGGCATAGTTGATAATATTTTTCAGCTCATCCTTTCCGACAATATACCTTAAAAAACCGGTAAAAAAAGCGCCACCACCAAGTGCGATTACTGCAAGATCAGCCCAAATCCATATTGCAAACCCGTATGCGTTGTTCATATTGGTCTGGTTCAGGCCCTTCATCCAGCAAAGCAGCATGGCAAAAACGCCCCACAACAATACGAGCCCTACAATGATGATCCCTAAAATAAATTGCCATGGGGGACATCGTTTAACTCCCCTGGGTATTAATGCAGAATCCATAAAATCCGTGCTCCTGAATATATTTGGTTAATGTTTTATTTTAGCTCGTTCTTAATATAATTGTCACCGGATCGCCTCACCCATTCCCGGCTTGAAAGATAATAGACCTTGGGATTCGTCCCCAGTTTCTCAAGAAGTCTGAATGCCTTGGGGTTCTTCGGTTTCCCACCATTTTTTTGATCCGGTTTAACCATCTGGTTAACCGCATGCTTCGGATTATTCAGATCACCAAATGTGATGGCGCCGGCAGGGCATGCCTGGGTACAAGCCGTCTGATATTCATTTTCTTCAAGCTCTTTTCGATCTTCATAATGCGCTTTGTCCATTGCAAGCTGATATCTGTGGAAACAGAAACTGCACTTTTCAACAACCCCTCGCATACGAACGGAAACATTCGGACTTAATGATTTTTCCATCCCGTCAGGCCAGACAGGATCCCACCAGTTA
>JASJGP010000210.1:0-2520 GCA_033791485.1 Desulfobacterales bacterium
GCCGGTCAACAGAAGTATTGTACAGGTTGTCATTCGGGTATTGTGTGCGGCGATATATAACGATTCTGGCATCTTGCGAAAGTCCTGCCAGTTTCTTGGTCTCGCTTATCGCATCATCAAGGTATCCTATTTTGTCAATCAGACCGAGTTCAAGGGCTTTTGGGGCAAGATATATTCGGGCTGTAGAGATTTCCGCCAGTTGGTTCTTTTCGAGTTTTCGGTTTATTGAGACAAGATTTATAAATCTTTTTCCAAGTTCGTCAGTCAGGTCCTGGAAAAGCTTTCGTTCCTCATCAGTGGTATTGCGAAAGGGTGAACCCATATCCTTGTTTTTGCCGGACTTGTTTATATCCAGGCCGACACCTATTTTTTCCATGAGACTGTTTACTTTTGGCTGCATAAATATGACGCCGATTGAGCCGGTGATTGTTGTAGGATGTGCCATAATAAAATCGGCAGGAAGGGCAATATAATATCCGCCTGATGCAGCCACATCCATCATTGCTGCCACGAGTTTTATGCCGGTACGATTTTTAAAGGCAAGAATTTCGTGATAAAGGATGTCGCTTGCTGTAACAGTACCGCCCGGAGAGTCGATCTTTAAAATAATCGCTTTGATTGCCTTGTCTTTTTCAGCCTGTTTGAGCTGAGAAACAACTTCCTGGATCATGCTCGGTTTTGTAAAAATAAGCCCTTTGCTTGTGCTGCCTGATATTTCCCCTTTTATGGGAATAACAAGTATCTTGTCTTTCCCTTTGCCCTGAAGCGTAAATTCCTGAAGTGGTACTGTGTCATCAGAAAAAAGGGTTATCCTTGGGGTTGCACAACTGCTGAAAATGAGAACAAAAATCAATAAAATGATAAAAAGGTATTTTCGCATAAATTACTCCTTTGACGATCTCGTAAAAAATCTCCCGCTTCAGTTCAGCGGGACGTTGTGCTGCATTTCGTAATCATTCAACGTACTATAAGTACGCCTCGTGATTCCAAAATTTGCACGCCTTTTTATCCCGTTGCTTTTTAGCGGGGGAATTTGATCCGCCTGCGGCGGATTACGAAACCGTCTAAATCGGACTTCTTACGAATTTGAGGTAATTCTACCGAAGTTTTCCAACTTTTTCTTCGACAGCTTCCAGAATCTTTCCGCTTTGCATAAGGCTTTTTACAGCTTCGATATCTTTAGACAGTATGCGATCGCTTTCCAGATGGGAAACTGTACCACGTATGACGTTGTATGCTGCCATAGTCCCTTCTCCGGGTTTCATATTTGTAAAAAGATCCATGGCCTGGGCTCCACATAAAAGCTCAATAGCAATAACGCTTTCCGTGTTTTTAATAATCTCTCGGCATTTACGCGCAGAAATAGTTCCCATGGATACGTGATCTTCCTTGTTTGCTGAAGTTGGAATAGAGTCAACACATGCAGGGTGGCAGAGGACCTTGTTTTCCGAAACAAGGGAAGCAGCCGTGTATTGTGCAAGCATGAACCCTGAATTCAGTCCTCCGTCACTTACAAGAAAGGCGGGAAGCCCGCTTAGCTTTGGGTTTACGAGCCGTTCGATGCGTCTTTCCGAAATATTCGCCAGTTCAGAGACACCCATGCATAGAAAATCCATAGCGAGAGCGACCGGCTGCCCGTGAAAATTTCCACCCAAAAGAAACTCCTGAGTTTCAGGAAAAATAAGCGGATTGCCTGTAGAAGAATTAATTTCTATCTTTACTACGTTCAATGCATATTCGATTACATCTTTACTAGCCCCGTGCACCTGCGGAGAACATCTAAGAGAATATGCATCCTGAATTCGGCAGCAGTCTTTATGGGAAGTAATGATTTCGCTATTTTTGGTTATCCTGTCCATGTTGTTCGCTGCCATAGCCTGCCCAGGGTGTGGCCGCAGTTGATGAATTCTTGGGTCAAATTCTGTTTTGCTGCCCATGAGAACTTCAAGACTAATGGCAGCAGCAATGTCGATCATTTTGGAAAGTATAAGGGAGTCATAAACAGCAAGCCCGGCGATGGCAGTCATAACCTGCGTGCCATTTACCAGTGCAAGTCCTTCGGCTGCTTCCAGGCGGATCGGATCCATGCCGCATTTTATCAAGGTTTCTTTTCCTGATAGCCTTTTGCCTTTATAAAAAGCTTCCCCCATTCCAAGTAGAACAAGAGAAAGGTGAGCCAGGGGCACCAGATCCCCGCTTGCCCCAACAGATCCTTTTTCCGGTACAACGGGACAAATGCCTGCGTTTAAAAGCCTGATAAGCTGTAATACTGTCTCAAGACGAATGCCGGAATGCCCCCTTGCCAGGTCTTTTATCCTTAGGGCCATGATAGCTCGAACAATTTCTTCTTCCAGGGGGTTGCCAACTCCAGCGGCATGGCTCATAAGGATATTTGTCTGGAGCTGTCCGGAGTCCTTTTTAGGAATGGTCACATCACTCAAGGCTCCAAACCCTGTTGTGACGCCGTAAATTGCTTTTTCTTCCTTCACCAGCTTTTCAATTAATTTCCGGGTTTTGGCA
>JASJGP010000211.1:0-8273 GCA_033791485.1 Desulfobacterales bacterium
TATATACAAAAACCTTTTCATAACGTTTTCCTCCCTTTCTAATAGATAAGAATTTGTAAGTTTTTCCTTTTTTACTTAATATATATATCGTTAAGTGGTATTTATAACACTTAACGATATCCGAAGTTAATAATACTTGCAGTTAAAAATAAAATCAACAACATTTTAACACACAAGGTCTTGTTAAGTGGTTAAGCTGTTGTTATAATTACCATATCAGTTATTTACTTTAAAATTGGATATTCGGTGTTTGAAAAGTTATAACATCTTGAAATAATAGCAATTATTTCCCTACTCAACAACTCAACTACTCATCGAGGTCTCTGTTCTTCCAGCTTTCCTTTTATCTTCCTTAAATACCTCATCCTTTTATACCTGAGTATAAAATCGACCCATGTGCTGAACAGATCCGCAAGATCCTCATTACTCCCTTTTGTTTTTTTGTGTAATTTTTTTTCAACCCCTGCAAGTGCCATGGCAAGATCCTGCCTGTCGGGTTCACATTCCAAAAGGTGTTTATAGATTTCTGCCGCTTTTTCATAATGACCCTGGCTGGAATAAACCCTTGCCATGGTGGCTGTTTTAAAATCGTTATCTGGTATCATTCCTGTTTCAACCGTTTCCCTGATACACTTTGTGGTTTTAATATCATTTCGTCCTTCCCGATCATGCCTAGTTCCTGCCTTGCGATATTTTCGATATATTTATCATCATTTTTCAAACGTTCTATCTCATTATACAAAACAAGATTATCCCTTGCAAGGCTTTCATTTTTTTCTACCAGCCTGTCCCTCTCCTTTCTAAGGAAATTAAGATCAATAAGGCCGTTTTCAGCAAACACAATAAGTAAAAGCATTGAAAATAATATCAATATTGCCATAGATAACATTATGTTAAGTTTTTTCAACATATTCTTACTTCTTTAGCAAAACCAGATTCAAAACCCTTTTAATTTCCGCGGTTTTAAAAATCATGGAAAAAGCGCCGTATATTACAAGACCGGTTAAAATACTTCCCATAAGCCCTATTATCAGGCCAGGTAGGCTTTCAGTCCCTGGCGGAATAATATATAATGCAACAGTCCACACAGCTATCCCCATTATTACAGAGCATATTACATTTTTGCAAACAGATTTAGCAATACCCGACTGTTTCAATGGTCCCAGCTTTGTATTTAATACCCGCATAAGAAGTCCGAAGTTAAGCATTGAAGCAAGAGATAAAGCTAATGCAAGCCCTGCATGTCCCATTGGCCCCATTAAAATAACTCCAAGTAATATATTGGCAATTATTGATATAACAGCCGTATAAACAGGTGTTTTCGTATCTTTAAGTGCATAAAAGGTAAATACAACAATTCTTACACCTGAAACAGCCCACAACCCGATACTATAATACAAAACAGCATTCGCAGTCAACAGAGTGGCTTCACGGCCAAATGCCCCTCTCTCAAATAACAGGGCCACAACCGGTTGCCGCAATACAATAAGCCCCACCATGGCAGGAATGGTTATAAAAAATACAAATTTCAATGTGTATGCAAAAGAATCCCTTACTGCATTTATGTCTTTTGCTGCCGCCTGCCTGGAAATGCTCGGCAGCAGGGCAGTCGCAGCAGCGATAGCAAAAATTCCCAAAGGAAACTGGACCAGCCGGTCTGCATAATAAAGATACGAGATACTGCCTTCAGACTGTATTGACGCAAGAAGAGTTATAACCAGTGTATTAATCTGATATACGGCAGAACCTAATATTGCTGGAAAAAACAGCAGAGCGATTCTTTTCAACCCCGGGTGCCATATTCCTGCTTTTTGCCAGAAATAGAACCTTTTTTTTATTAAAAACGGTACCTGAAGCGCAAGTTGCAAAAATCCTCCAATAACCACACCAAATGCAAGTCCATATACACGATTTGTTGAATCGGCTGAAAATATAGATATAATATACACCGAAAGAATCATAGCTATATTCAAAAATACCGGGGCAAGGGCAGGTGCGGCAAAATGTCCCAGAACATTTAAAATGCCCATACTCAGCGCAACCAGACATATAAAAAAGATATAAGGAAACATGATGCGCGTCAGAACAACGGCAAGCGCAAACTTTTCAGGTGACTCTGTAAATCCCGGAGCAAAGATACGAACGATCCATGGTGAGAGTACAATACCAGAAACAGTTATAATAACCAGCAGAACCGAAAGCAGTTTTATGGCGGATCTTGCCATCTCAAATGCTTCGTCTTTTCCTTTATCTGTGAGGTATTGTGTAAAAACAGGAACAAATGAAATGCTTAAGGAACCTTCGCCAAAAAGCCTCCTTATAAGATTGGGAATCCTGAAAGCTGCAATAAATGTGTCGGAATAAAAGCCCGCACCAAAAAAAGCGGCGATAACCATATCCCTTATATAACCAAAAATGCGGCTCAACAAAGTTGCCGAGCCTACAACACCTGCAGCCTTTGTCACACGAGTATTTTCAGACATTTTATATTGACGGTTTCGTAAAAAGTAATAAAATCACTTTTTACGAAACGTTTTAAGTTTTATGTATTAAGTTTTAAATATTTGATAAAACAGACAATGACATTAACTTAAAACCTAAAAATTAACACCTAAAACCTGATGAATTCGACTTTTTCCGAATTCATCATATTAAGGTCTGGTAAAATCAGAATAAATACCTTGACATCTCTTTTTTAATTTTATAAATAAATCGTTTATCAAATTTCATAAAAGGAGCTTAATACTTTGGCTAATCATAAATCCGCTTTAAAACGCGCTCGTCAGAATGAAATAAGACGCATGCGTAACAAATCTTACAGAACAAGGGTAAATAACGTTACTAAACAGCTTCGGCTTGCTGAAGGTGAATCGTCAGGCGAAACAATTACAACGAATCTTAACATCGCAAAGTCTGTAATCGACATAGCAGCCAAAAAGGGAACAATTCATAAAAAAACTGCTGCCAGAAAAATATCCCGCCTCTCAAAATTTGCCAACACTTCCGTTGCTTAGAGCTCGCGAACCCTTAAAAATTATCCGTCATGCGTGTATAAATTTTTTCTGCAAGCCTTTGTGAAGCCTTTGAAATCGCCTCCTGCCTGTTTTGTTCTGTTCTGTACTTATTGTCAGGTACGACGTTGTAGGCCTCGTCTGCAGTAATTCCTTTTACTCGCCAGATTACCCTTCCTTCAGGAACAACCAGTTTCGTGTCGACGAATAGCTTTACACTTCTTTCGCTGGAAGTGTTCGGGTCGTCGCGGGAAATGGTTGTAGTGCTTATAGAATGGACAATTCCATAAAGTACAGCATCAGCATCGTCTATGCTCCCTGCCAGTATATCTTTTCTATTCTTTGTGAATACATAGATAAGATCATCTGTAACCAGCTTTTCCAGCCTGCTTTCGGAAGTACGGTTTTCAAGTATAGGTATGAAAATACTTTCCGTGCCTTCCGGGAAATCTCCTGTTCCTGCAAACCTGTAACCACAACCTGAAACAAGTATCAGCAAGCAAAGAATGAAAAAGATAATTTTTATTTTTTGAAACATAATTTGGCCTTATCAGAGTCTGTGCTTTTTCAAAACAACGTGCCGGCAAAAATCGGCAACAATTCATAAAATGGCTTCGCTAAGCATATAACCCGCTATACAACAATATTAACAAGCTTATTCTTTACAACAATAACCTTTTTAACAGGCTTATTATTTATGAATTTTTTTGCCCGTTCATCTGCAAGAGCCATTTGTTTTATTGTATCTTCATTAGTATCAACACTTACTGCGAACCGGCTCCTGAGCTTACCGTTAACCTGGACTACAATCAGGAATTCATCCTCATGAAGAACATCTTTTCTGTATGCCGGCCATGATTCCAAAAGAACACTCGATTCATGCCCCATTGCTTCCCATATTTCATCGGCAAAATGCGGTACAATCGGCGCCAGGAGGAGTACAACGGATTCCATGGCAAATCTCATAACACCTGCCGAAACAGGGCTGTTTTCTTTAAGTTTAATACCGTTCATGGTATTATAAAGTTCCATGACGGCACTTATGGCTGTATTAAAATGAAACCTGTCTTCTATATCTCTTGTAACTTTGTTTATAGTCTGATGGGTTTTCCTGTAAAGATCTTTTAACCTGTCATCAAGATCTTCCGGCCTGCCATCAAAAGGTTTAACGTCTTTTATCGAATCCATGAGCGTCGCTGCAAGTCGCCATACGCGATTTAAGAAACGGTAACCTCCCTCAACTCCCTGTTCGCTCCATTCCAGGTCCCTTTCAGGAGGTGCTGCAAAAAGACAAAAGAGCCTTGTTGTATCCGCACCGTATTTTTCGAGCAATATGTTCGGGTCAACAACATTTTTTTTCGATTTAGACATTTTTTCTATGCGACCCACCTTAACTTCCATGCCACATATGCTGCACACCCGCTTTTTGCCGCTCACATCTTCTTCTTCAGGAAGCAGAAAGCCGTGCTTCGAACAAGAAGACGTTTCCTTGCAAACCATTCCCTGTGTTAAAAGCCGCGTAAAAGGCTCCTTAAAATTAACAAGCCCCATTTCTTTAAGCACCCTGGTATAGTATCTTGAATAAAGAAGGTGCAAAATAGCATGCTCAACCCCGCCAATATACTGATCCACCGGCATCCAGTAATCAACAGCCGCCCGGTCAAACATAACGGTGTCGCATTCCGGGCTGCAGTACCTTTCAAAATACCATGAAGATTCTACGAAGGTATCCATTGTATCGGTTTCTCTTTTTGCATCAAGGCTATGGCATCTGGGACACTCTGTTTTTGTAAAACTATCAAGCCCGGGAAGCGGAGATTTCCCGCCTTCAAGGATATCAATGTCTTCAGGAAGTACTATGGGAAGCTGTTCTTCCGGAACCGGAACAATCCCGCATTTTTTGCAGTGAATCATTGGGATCGGAGCACCCCAGTACCGCTGCCTGGAAATCCCCCAGTCTCTTAGTCTGAAACTGACGGTTCTTCGACCAATATTATTTTCTTCGAGATATCCGGCAATTTCATCAAGAGCTTTTTTATTATCCATCCCGTCAAATTGACCCGAGTTAATCATCACTCCTTCACCGGCATATGCCTCAGTCATGGAAGCTGCATTAAGGTCTTCATCATAAGGCTTTACGACAGGTACAATATCCAGTTTATATTTTTTTGCGAACTCAAAATCACGCTGGTCATGTGCCGGCACAGACATAACTGCACCCGTTCCATATTCCATAAGGGCAAAATTTGCCGTATAAATCGGAATACGTTTGCCGTGCATGGGATTTAGGCACCAGGCCCCTGTAAAAACTCCTTTCTTTTCATGGCTTTCTATTGCCTTTCCTGATCTGTCCTGCATGGACATATGATCCACAAAATCTGCAACCTCTTTCTCCTGCCCGGTTCCTTTAGAAAGCTTAAGTACAAGCGGATGCTCTGGAGCAAGAACCATGAAAGTTGCGCCAAAAACCGTATCCTGCCTGGTCGTAAAAACAGGTATGTATTCATCTGTTTTGTCAATTTTATCAACAGGGTTTTCGATGGTAAACCTGATTTCAGCACCAATGCTCTTGCCGATCCAGTTTTTCTGCATGGTAATAACTTTATCAGGCCAGCCGGAAAGCTTGTCACAATACACGAGAAGATCCTCTGCATAGTCTGTTACCCTGAAAAACCACTGCCACAGCTTTTTCTGACGAACCGGCTCTGCACACCTCCAGCACATACCGGCTTCCACCTGCTCGTTGGCAAGAACCGTCCGGCATTTGTCACACCAGTTTACAAAAGACTTCTTCCTGTAAGCCATATCCTTTTCATACATCTTTAAAAACAGCCACTGCTCCCACCTGTAATATTCAGGTTTGCATGTAGCGATTTCCCTGTCCCAGTCGTAACTGAATCCCACACGTTTTAACTGTGTGCGCATGGCATCAATATTATCGTATGTCCATTTAGCCGGGTGAGTATCGTTCGCTATAGCAGCATTTTCCGCCGGCATTCCAAATGCATCCCATCCCATTGGATGCAAAACATTAAATCCCTGCATCCTTTTATATCTTGCAACGACATCGCCTATTGTATAATTTCTCACATGCCCCATATGAATCTTTCCGGACGGATATGGAAACATCTCAAGAAGATAATATTTTTTTTTGTCAGGATCCTCATACACTTTGAACAGGTCTGTTGTCTCCCAGGCGCTTTGCCATTTTTTTTCTACGCTAATTGGATTATATCTTTCATCCATTACCTGCTTTACCTCCTGGATTCATCAATTTTGCCATGCATCTTTCGTACGTAACTACTCACGTAGCCAGGCTGAATCTGTTTAGACTGAGTAGTTACTTTCGTACTTGCTGAAACAGTGATTTTTCATGCCACAATATTAAATAAATAGCAATAAGGCAAAAATTTTATTTGTTATTAAGGTTTTAAGAGCTCTTATGTAAAAATAGTTTGACTTGTATCCGACAATTTCATATGCAGGCAGTGCAAGTAACTGTGATGCAATAAAAAATCAAATAAACAAAGGATATTTAATATATGAGCAGCAAACTCCTTATAAACGCTGTGGATCATGAAGAATGCAGGATAGCCAAAGTTCAGGAAAGCAAACTTGAAGAATTCCATATCGAAAGTGCTTCAAAAGAAATTACCCACGGAAACATCTATAAAGCCGTCATCACCCGTGTAGAACCCAGCCTTCAGGCCGTGTTTGTCGATTACGGTGCACAGCGACACGGATTCCTGCAAAAAAATGAAATCCACAGCGACTACTACCAGGACAACACTACAGGTGACCAGTCGATAAATCACATAGTCAAGCGCGGACAGGAGCTTCTTGTCCAGGTCGCAAAAGATCCGTTCATGAAGAAAGGAGCTATGCTCACAACATTCATATCTTTGCCGGGCAGATACCTGGTACTTATGCCCGGAAGTGAAAATCGCGGTATTTCGAGAAAGATAGAGGATGAAGATGAACGCAACAGACTGAAAGAAATTATCGTCAAGTTAAAGCTGCCGGAAGGTTTTGGCGTAATTGTGCGCACAGCAGGAGTTACCTGTACAAAAACTCTTTTATCCAAAGACTTGAAATATCTGATGCGGCTCTGGAAAACCATAAAAAAAAATGTAATGAAGGAAAAGGCTCCTTCCCTTCTGTACAAAGAAAGAAATCTTGTTTTAAGATCAATTCGTGACTATTTTACCCCTGACATAACTGAAATCCTTATAGACGATGGCCCGGTATTCCAGGAAGTAAAAAATTTTATTAAAATCATCTCATCCAGGCATGCAAAAATTGTCAAACTCTATAAAGGTGATAAGCCGATATTTACTAAAAATCAGCTTGAGAGTCAGATTGCATCAATATTTGAAAGTCGTGTTCCGTTGAAATCCGGTGGCAGTATTGTAATAGAGCCGACTGAAGCTATGGTATCAATAGATGTTAACTCGGGAAAAGCAACCCATAAGAAATCCATCGAGCAAACCGCCCTGCTGACAAACATTGAAGCAGCCGAAGAAGTTACCCGTCAACTGCGACTGCGGGATTTAGGCGGTTTAATCGTAATTGATTTTATAGATATGAAAGATCAAAAGCACCGGCTCGATGTCGAGAGGGTTGTAAAAACACACGTTAAAAATGATAAGGCCAGAACTAAAGTCGGCAGAATTTCCAGATTCGGACTAATGGAAATGTCAAGACAGCGAATAAGGCCCACCATTGAATTCGGTAGCTTTGAGCCATGCAAATTTTGCTTTGGAAAAGGTGTAACACCCTCTACCGAAACTTTAGCTCTACGCTTTATCAGAAAACTTCGTCTCGAAACTCTGGAAAATGATATTTCCAGTGCAAAAGGTTTTGTACCTGTTAATGTTGCTGACTACCTTTTGAACAAAAAACGTAAAGAAATCCTGGATCTGGAGTTAAGCCGCAATATTAATATCTCCATTGAATCTGACAATTCAATGATTCCCGGGGAAATCAATATTATTTGTGAAAAATAGATTTGACGTAATTTTATTTTTAAAGTATATCAGCGCAACTTAATTTATATATTAATAATGATGATTTCGCAAAAAATATCACAGATGGCATCGTTCTAAGTTCCATATACAAGGCACAGTAGGTTTTCAGGGACGAGGCAATACATATAGTATGCCGAGTTTCTGAAAAACCGCTGCAACGCAGTAGATGGGACTTTGTACGACGCCATCAACAATTAAAGGAGGTTTATCTTGATTAGTATCGCATACGCAATGG
>JASJGP010000212.1:0-3809 GCA_033791485.1 Desulfobacterales bacterium
GGGAAAAAATGATAGGAGTCGGACTGCCGGTGGACAAAGAGCTTGTTAAGAAAGAACCTAAAGAACAAGAGGAAATAAAGGAACAAGAGAAAAAGGAGTAATCTATGGCAGATGTTCCAACACCCGAAGAAATGTTAAAAATGGATCACCGTCCTCATCAAACAGATTGGATGGAAACCCCGACTACTATTAGAAAAGGTATTGCCTGCTACGCCTCAAATCCTAAAAGCGTCGAGTATCTCGGGCTTCCCTACCCGCGAACATGGAGCTGTTTCGACGAAGACTGGCAACTGCCTGAAAACTGGAAAGAGATTATTCACGAAGGATTCAAAGAAAGGCTTGAAAAATTCCGGTCTTTTAAAGTGTTCATGGATATTTGTGTTCGGTGCGGGGCATGTGCCGATAAATGCCATTTCTTTATAGGAACAGGCGATCCAAAAAACATGCCTGTTTTAAGAGCCGAGCTTCTGCGTTCCGTATATCGTAATGACTTTACAACAGCCGGTAAAGTGCTGGGCAAGATTGCCGGTGCAAGACCTCTTACACTCGATGTCTTAAAAGAGTGGTGGTCTTATTTTTTTCAGTGCACTGAATGCCGTCGATGCTCGGTTTTCTGTCCCTATGGTATAGATACTGCCGAAATAACCATCATGGGCAGAGAACTTCTTAACCTCATAGGTCTCAATATCGACTGGATCGCAACACCGGTGGCCAACTGTTACAGAACAGGAAATCACCTTGGAATACAGCCTCACGCGTATAAGGATATGATAGATTTTTTTACCGATGAGATTGAGGAAATCACCGGTGTCCGGGTTAACCCTCAATTCAATAAAAAGGGTGCGGATATACTTTTTATTACCCCTTCCGGCGATGTGTTTGCCGATCCGGGTACCTTCACCTGCATGGGATACATGATGCTGTTTCACTTTCTGCAGGAAAAGTATGGCTTTGATATCACCTGGAGCACCTATGCATCAGAGGGCGGAAATTTCGGCTTTTTCACATCCCATGAGACCATGAAGCGGCTCAATGCTAAGATGTATTCAGAAGCAAAAAGACTTGGAGTAAAATGGATTTTGGGTGGTGAGTGCGGCCACATGTGGCGAGTGATTAACCAGTATATGGATACCTTGAACGGTCCTGCCGATTTTCTGGAAGAACCGGTTTCTCCCATAACCGGAACCAAGTTTGAAAATGCCAAATCTACAAAAATGGTACATATTATGGAATTCCTTGCTGACCTGATCAAGCACGACAAACTTGATCTTGATCCCAGCCGAAATGACCACATAACGGCAACCTTTCATGATTCCTGCAACCCTGCCCGGGGTATGGGGCTTTTGGAAGAACCGCGATATGTGATCAACAGCGTTTGTAATCATTTTTATGATATGCCGGCAAATACAATCCGGGAACAAACATTCTGCTGCGGCAGCGGGGCCGGTCTTAATGCGGGTGAAGATATGGAACTGAGGATGGCAGGCGGACTTCCCAGGGCCAATGCTGTAAAATATGTACATGAAAAATTCGGTGTAAATATGCTTTCAACCATATGCGCAATCGACCGGGCTGTCCTTCCTGATCTCATGTCTTACTGGGTTCCTGAAGTTGACGTCACCGGCGTTTGTGAAATGGTAGCCAATGCACTGAATTTGCCCGGACAAAATGAAAGAACGCTTGACCTGCGCGGGGAAGAACTGCCGGGAATAGAGGGTGATACGGAGGGTGATATTGATGAATGATAAAAAAATTATCATTGCTGGTTTAATTATTTTTATCGCAATTATACTGTTTCCTTTCTGGTATGGCTTGCTGAAAGCCGCTCCCGCACCTGAACTTAAACTCACCGAAAAGGCAAAGGCTGCCAAAGAGTGCGTTCGACCCACAGAGTATATGAAAGCAGAGCATATGCAGCTTCTTGATGAGTGGAGACATTCGGTTGTAAGAAATGCCGAGAGAGTTTATGTCAACAGCAGCGGCAAGGAATTTAACATGAGTCTTTCAAATACCTGTCTTGATTGTCATTCAAACAAGGCGGATTTTTGTGATAAATGTCACAACTATGCTTCGGTGGATCCTTATTGCTGGGATTGCCATCTTGATAACCCGAAGGAGACAAAGTAATGGAAAGCAGCAGAAGACGCTTTTTGCAAATAGCAGGCATTTCAGCCCTTGGTTTGGGGGCAAAACCTGTTCTGGATGCATTTGCCAAAGAAGAACATGGCGATAAACCCGAGGTTCAAATTAAAAAAGGGGAGAAGGCGTTAAAAGCCAAACAGTGGGCCATGGTCATCGATACCCGCAAATTAGAATCGGCAGAGACTCTTGAGCCGATAATTGAAGCATGTAATAAGATCCACAATATTCCGACCAAGCTCGAAGATAAACGCCATGAGGTTAAATGGATCTGGGAGGAATCATATCACCACGCTTTTCCGGGCAAAGCCAACAGATTCCTTGACGAAAAGGTGGAGCATACACCCTTTCTGGTTCTTTGCAATCACTGTGAAGACCCGCCATGTTGCCGGGCCTGTCCGACCCAAGCGACCTTTAAAAGAGAAAGCGACGGTATCGTGCTCATGGACTTTCACAGGTGCATCGGGTGCAGATTCTGCATGGCAGCATGTCCATTCGGCGCGCGAAGTTTCAATTTCAGAGACCCACGCCCTTTTATTGAAGAGACAAACAAAGATTATCCGACGCGGATGAAAGGGGTTGTAGAAAAATGTAATTTCTGTGCTGAGCTGCTGGCTGTCGGCAAAATGCCTGCCTGTGTTGAGGCCTCCAACGGCGCAATTGCATTCGGAGATCTTTACGATCCTGAGTCTGAAGTCAGAAAACTGTTAAAAACAAATTACACAATCCGGCGTAAGCAGAGTCTCGGTACCGAGCCTTCTGTTTACTACATAGTGTGAGGTAATTATGCTTGAATTAGCAATTAAAGGTAGTAAAAAATATTACGGGTGGATGGCTTTATTGCTTGGTATAATCGGGATAGGATTTCTGGTTTATCTAAAGCAGCTTGATTTTGGCCTGGGCATTACAGGTATGAGCAGGGATGTATCCTGGGGATTTTACATCGCCCAGTTTACCTTTTTAGTCGGTGTTGCAGCTGGAGGGGTTATGGTGGTTCTACCATACTATCTTCACGACTATAAGGCCTTTGGGAAAGTGACTATTCTCGGTGAGTTTCTGGCCATTGCATCTGTTGTCATGTGCCTTTTGTTTATCATTGTTGACCTTGGCCAGCCAATGAGGCTTTTTAACGTACCGCTGTATCCCACTCTGAACTCTGTACTTTTCTGGGATATGATAGTATTAAATGTATATCTTTTTTTAAATATTATTATCGGCTGGAATGTTCTGGAAGCTGAGCGAAATAATATCCATTATCAGGCATGGTTAAAACCGCTGATTTATCTTTCCATCCCCTGGGCTGTGAGTATCCATACGGTTACCGCATATCTTTACTGCGGTCTTCCGGGCAGAGGATTCTGGATGACAGCTATCCTGGCCCCTAGATTTCTTTCTTCAGCCTTTGCAGCAGGTCCGGCGCTATTGATTCTTTTGTGCCTAATTATCCGCAGGGTTACGAATTATGATCCGGGAAAGGAACAGATTCAATCCCTTGCAAAGATTGTCGCTTATGCGATCAGCATTAATGTCTTTTTCTTTCTCTGCGAAGTTTTTACTGTCTTTTATGCCAACATTCCGGAGCATACTGATCATATTAAATATCTTTTCGTCGGTCTTGACGGGCACGGCGCACTGGTGCCCTGGATGTGGACATCCATGGTTTTGATGCT
>JASJGP010000213.1:0-3018 GCA_033791485.1 Desulfobacterales bacterium
CTTTGAAGTTCTTAATGAACAGCGTGAGGGACTGGTCATACTCCAGGAAAAATGCGGCAACATCGTGACGCCTGCAGAACTTGAGGCGCTTTAATAGGGTACAGCGTGATAAAGGCAGAAGGCACAGAGTAAGAAGTAGAAAAAGGAAAATAAGTAATTAATTTTTGTGCCTTCTGCCTTTTGCTTCTGCTCCAAGCTACCGGTTTAAGACGATAGTAGTTACCTTTTTCCTACTTAAAATTACTTTTCTTTTCTCCCGTCATGATCTCACGAGGAACCCTTGCATCAAGACAATCGGAAATCAATCATTAAAATAATTTGCAGCGGCCGCATGCTGGTTGCACTTCTTATGGGTTTTGCATGCGGCCTTCCCCTTCTCCTGACTATAAGCCTACTGCAGGCATGGATGAAAGAAGAAGGTGTGGACCTGACTGTGATTGGGTTGATGGCACTTGTGGGTCTTCCCTATACCTTGAAGTTTCTATGGGCTCCTTTTCTTGATCGTTTTACTCTCCCTTTTTTTGGACGCAGAAGGGGATGGCTTCTGGTAGCACAGGTGGCCTTAATATTTTCCATAGTGGGTCTGGGTTTAACTGATCCCGGAAACAACCCCTGGATGGTGGCTTTTGCCGCATTTTTAGTGACATTTTTCAGCGCTTCTCAGGACATTGTTGTAGATGCCTATCGAAGAGAAGATCTTTCTGATGAAGAACTAGGGCTTGGATCTTCCCTATATGTTAACGGGTACAGGGTGGGAATGCTTTTGGCTTCGGGAGGCGGCCTGATTATGGCAGACCATATGTCGTTTTCCTTGGTCTATGTGATTATGGCAGTATGTATGCTGCCAGGTGTTCTTACCACCCTGCTTGCTCCTGAACCCGACGCTTATGCCGGGACCCCGAAAAGTTTAAAAGAGGCAGTTGTTGGTCCTCTGGTTGAATACTTTTCCAGGAGCGGTGCTGTGTGGATACTTGCCTTTATCCTGTTATACAAAATCGGCGATACAATGGCCAGCGCCATGACAATGCCCTTTTATCTTGATATCGGGTTTTCAAAAACCGAAATTGGCGCTGTGGTGAAACTGTTCGGGTTCTGGGCAACTATAGCGGGCAGTTTAATTGGTGGAATACTCATGCTTCGCATGGGAATAAACCGGAGCCTGTGGATTTTTGGGTTTCTTCAAGCCTTGTCTACCGCAGGTTTTGCAATTTTGGCAAAAATAGGTTATAATATTGGCCTGCTGTCCGGTGTCATCGCTTTTGAAAACTTAAGTGCCGGAATGGGAACGGCTGCGTATGTGGCATTTATGGCAAGTATTACAAATAAAAAATTTACTGCTACCCAATATGCATTGCTAAGCAGTCTGATGGGTATCCCCAGGGTAATGGCTTCAGCCCCGACAGGTTTTCTGGCAAAAAATATAGGCTGGGAAGGTTTCTTTATTTTTTGCACACTGATTGCCATTCCGGGAATGCTGCTTTTATTTAAGTTTGCGCCATGGAATTCTATTGGCTCGCACATGGAATTTGCTGAAAATGAGTGATGTTGTTCAAATAAAGAATGCTTTAGATCGCTGGAAAAATTTGTCCGTTGAAAGAAGAAAAATCCTTTCTCTTCCTTCGGAAAAGGCACTGGAGCGGATTATTGATGCTCATCAGCCCGCTGCCCTTGTGCATTCGATTCCAGAAGAAGATCTCTATTTTTTGGCTCATGATATCGGCCTGGAGGATTCACTTCAGCTTTTATCGCTGGCGTCAAATAAACAGTGGGAATACTTGGTCGATCTGGAAGTATGGACAAAGGACAGGCTCGAAATAGAATCAATTACAAATTGGCTTGATCTGTTTTTTAAAGCAGATGCGGTGCGTTTAATAAAATGGTTGATCAGTGAAAAAACCGAGTTTTTAGAATTCTACCTGTTAAAAAATATAGAGGTTAGAATTAGAGAACATGATCAGGACCCTTCGGATTTCGGTGAAGGTTTTTTTACAGTTGACGATGTATATTACATAAGAGTTATGGAAGATCCGGCAGGCCAAATATCCGACATTTCAGAATCAGACACCCAGCCAGAAAGGTACCGCAGGGAATTTCTGGTGAAATTCCTTGAAAGCATTGCAGCCTATGACCATGTAAAGTATCAACAGATTTTGCACGAAGCATTAAGCCTTATCCCTGCAGAAGTTGAAGAAGAAGCTTTTCGTATGCGCAATGTGAGACTGGCTGAAAAAGGGTTTTTGCCTTTTGATGAAGCCATAGGCATTTATCAGCCTTTAAGCCCGAAAAACCTTAAACACCGGAGTGCTAAAGCATTAATAAAAGAAGAAGGCAAAGAGTTGCTTCTACCTGTCCCGTTTTATCCCGCTGATATGTTAAAGGAAGACAACCTGTTTACAAGGTCTCTGGCGAAGATTGAAGGGGATGATATATTGCAGCAGATGCAGGCTGAGTTTGCATTTCTTTGCAATCAGGTCATCACAGCAGATCATAAAAAAGCAAGAGGCAGAGAAGAGTTAAGAGATATTGTAAAAAAGGCCTGTGGATATATTAGTATCGGCCTTGAACGTATGCTTGAAAAAGAAGAAGGTATCCGCTCAAAACTCAGGGATGATCACTGTGCGTTGTTTCTGCAAAAGCATCCCCTGTCTTCTATTTTCAGGGTCGGGTACGGTCTTGCCCTTAAATTGAAATGGCGGGCTGAAAAATGGCTCGATAAATGCTGGTTTGCCGGTAATGGACTCCCGCTCACCTTCTGGGGAGAAGAATGGACAGGTGTACTGGGTGGCATTTTGATTAAAAAGCCGCTATTTTATGACAACTACAAATCAGGTTTGCTATACAGGGAGTTTATTTCAACCAAAGACATACAAGAAACGGAAACCCAATTGGATAAGGTTATCGCATTTGACACCCTTTTCTCCTCAATGATCATTAATTTAAAACCGCTTGCGTCTCATCGGTTTTTAAGCCATAAAAATCTTATTCTGACTCTTTGGGCCAGACACTATCTTAACCTGC
>JASJGP010000214.1:0-3933 GCA_033791485.1 Desulfobacterales bacterium
TAATAGTGGGGAGAACCCAAAAGGACAATGAGAGTATTTTAAAAAATTTTAATCCGGCTACAGACACACTTATTAAAGTAAAAAGCTTCCCCGGCCCAATTACACTGGTGCCCCATACGGACAGCAGGGAAGCAATTGTGCTGGCTGCATCCATATGCGTAGGGTACAGCAAATCGAAAGGAGCAACACCAGTAGATGTTTCAATCAAAACACCTTCGGGAAAGGAAATCATCAAGGCTCAGGAAATACCGCCGTCAGATGTCAGGCACCTTATGATTTGATGGCGTCGTAGAAAGTCCCATCTACTGCGCCTTGTATATGGAACTTTCTACTTAGCACCCCAAGGGCATTTCTTGCGGGCACCATCGGTGATACTTTCAAATAACTAAAGTCATAACCTCATGATATGATAGATAAGTTATTTTATTAAAAATAGAGCTTACGAGTTTGTTTTGAACCGCAGAATATCGAACAAGAAATAATGAATGTCGAAGTAAGGTATTCTACCATTTTTTAATATTTAAAAGATAGAGCGTAGCGATTCCACACTTTGTCATTCGAAATTCCTTGTCCGATATTTAATGTTTTGTGGCGATTACAAAAACTCCCAGAAATACCCACTGTGTCAAGTGTGTCTAAAAGTCAGCGTGAAGCGGGGTTTCGCATCAAACATCCTCTTGAACCTTTGCCCTGAGTTGACCGCATGCAGCACAGATATCCTGGCCCTTGCTGTGCCGAATTATGGCCGTATTACCGTTTTTGTGTAAAATTTCAAGAAAACGGTTCACAACCGATTCTTCAGGCCGTCTGAAAATGCTTCCTTCATACTCATTAAAAGGAATAAGGTTTATTTTTCCTCTGATCGGCAGGAGGAGTTTAGTAAGGCGATTTGCATCTTGAGTGGAATCGTTTATTCCTTTTAAAAGAATATATTCGAATGTAATTCTTCTGCGGGGCTTTAAATGATATCTTTGGCAGGCATCAAGCAGCTTTTCAATTGGATATTTGTTGTTTATCGGCATGAGCATACTGCGTGTTTCGTTCTCTGTAGCATTTAAGGATACAGCCAGATTTACTTCTGTTTCATTGCCAAGGTCCGAAAGCTTTTGAACCAGCCCGGCTGTTGAGATTGTTATCCTGCGACTTGAAAACCCAAGTCCAAAGCTTTTGTTTAAAATCATGTTAAGGGCATCAACAACGTTTTTATAATTTGCCAGAGGTTCGCCCATTCCCATGAAAACAATGTTGGTAACAGGTTTTGGGTCTGCATGATCCTTTTTGACATCACGTACCTGGCTAACAATTTCATCTTTCGTAAGATTGCGCGTAAATCCGTCTTTTGCCGTAAGACAGAAGCTGCATCCTTGGGCACAGCCGACCTGGCTTGATATGCAGAGCGTATAGTGATTTTTTTCAGGGATAAGTACGCTTTCAATATGATTTCCGTCTTGAAGCCTGAAAAGATATTTCCTGGAGCCATCCTGCGATTTTTTAACAGTTACTTTTTCAAGGCGTTTGATTGAAAAAGTAAGGGACAGGAGTTTTCTAATCTCTTTGCTCAAATCGGTCATGATATCAAATGAATCCGCCTGCTTAAGATAGATCCACTTTAAAATTTGGGCCGATCTGTAAGGCGCAATTCCATTATCCTTAAGCCATGAAGCAAGCTGCTCTGGTGATAATTCTTTAATGTCTGTTTTGTTTTGGTCGGTTATCATAATTGGCGTTAATTTTTCTTGACATAAAATTTATCAAATATTAGACTCTTTGATTTTAATAATCAATAGACATTAATACTTTATCATACTAAAAATATTTTTCACAGTGTAAGCGAGACGCAGGAAAATATACCAATGTTTGAAAATTTAAGTGATAAACTTGCCCTTGTATTTAAAAAACTTAAAGGGCATGGGAAATTAAGCGAGAACAACATTGAGGAGGGCTTAAAAGAAGTACGAATGGCCCTGCTTGAAGCCGATGTCCATTATAGGGTTGTTAAAAAGTTTATTGCTAAAATAAAGGAACGTGCTCTGGGCCAGGAGGTAATGTCAAGCCTGACACCTGGCCAGCAGGTAATAAAAATTGTTAATGATGAATTAACACGGCTTATGGGGTCGAGCCATGAAGATTTAAATCTTTCAGGCTCGAAGCCGGTTTCCATAATGTTAGTTGGTTTGCAGGGGTCAGGCAAGACAACGACCTGCGGAAAAATAGCTGTCTTTTTAAGGGAAAAAGGACGAAAGCCGTACCTGGTTCCGGCAGATGTTTACCGCCCGGCTGCCATAGATCAACTCAAAAAGCTGGGTGACCAGATTAATATTCCGGTATTTCCATCAACCGTGGAAATGAACCCTGTTACGATATGCAAGGATGCCCGAACAGCAGCTCTAAAAGAAGGATGTGATACACTGCTTCTTGATACAGCAGGCCGCCTGCATATTGATGAAGAGTTGATGGCAGAGCTTGTTGATATTAAGGATGTTATAGAACCATCGGACATACTCCTGGCGGCAGATGCCATGACTGGCCAGGATGCTGTAAATATTGCAAAATCATTTGACGGCGCTCTTGGTATCGGCGGTGTTGTCCTGACTAAAATGGATGGTGATGCACGGGGCGGGGCAGCCCTGTCTATCAAGGCAATTACAAATAAACCGATAAAATTTATCGGTGTTGGTGAAAAATTAAGCGACCTGGAGCCTTTTCATCCGGACAGAATGTCTTCCAGTATTCTGGGGATGGGAGATGTCCTCACCTTTATTGAAAAAGCTCAGTCGATGGTTGATGAGAAAAAAGCGGCTGAACTTGAAAAAAAGTTAAGGAAAAGCCAGTTTACCCTGGATGATTTTCGTGACCAGATGGTTCAGATTCGAAAAATGGGCTCAATTTCAGATTTGATGAAGATGATTCCCGGTGTCGGAAACAGTAAACACATGAAAAACCTTAAAGTTGACGATAGAGAACTCGTCAGGGTTGAAGCAATGATTAATTCCATGACGACCCAGGAACGACATAAACATAGCATCATAAACGGAAGTCGCAGAAAAAGGATCGCTAAGGGAAGCGGAACGCGCGTTCAAGATGTGAACAGGCTTTTGAAAAACTACACCCAGGTTATGAAAATGATGAAAAAATTTAACAAAGGCGGTATGCAGTCAATAGGCCGTGGAATGCTGCCTTTTTGAAGGAGAAACCAGAATGTCAGTAAAAATCAGATTGGCCAGACATGGAGCAAAAAAAAGACCTTTTTACAGAATAGTTGTTGCTGATAATGAAAGCCCAAGGGATGGCAGATATTTAGAAAACGTCGGCACATATAACCCTCTTAAGGAGCCGGTAGAAGTTTCTGTTAAAGAGGAACGTATCAGATACTGGATGGATCAGGGCGCTATTCCTTCAGATACTGTAAAAAGTCTTTTGAAAAAAGAAGGGTTTTTTGCTATGAATAAATAGCAGTTAAGAGACCCTTGAAAAATGTCTCGCTAAAGCGGGATTGAAATTTGAGCCTGTCGGAGCGAAGCGTAGATCCCGCTCATCGGGGACGCAGAAAACGGGCAGATAAGCGCAGACTTCAAAAAGAGGTGTTTTTTTGCAAAGGCCACGTCAACAAGCTTGAATACTCAACCGCTAACACGCTAACAAAGGAGAGGGAGCTATGAAAGATCTGATTGGTTACATTGCTAAAGCACTGGTTGACAACCCTGAAGAAGTTACGGTTAACGAGGTTGAGGGCAATCAAACCTCGGTACTTGAACTTAAAGTTGCCAAAGAGGATCTCGGCAAGGTTATCGGAAAGCAGGGAAGAACTGCACGGGCAATGAGGACTATTTTAAGCGCAGCTTCCGCCAAGATAAAAAAGCGCACGGTTCTCGAGATTATAGAATAATAACGTGGTGCAGGAAGGTTTTCTTCTCATTGGAAAGATTACCGGCG
>JASJGP010000215.1:0-2775 GCA_033791485.1 Desulfobacterales bacterium
ACCTGTGAATATGATGAATGTCAACATCAAAGCATGGAAAAAGCTACCCAAAAGCATCCAGGTAAAGGTTTTAGAGATTGCCGCTGAGATGGAAGACGAAATGTGGAACCTGGCAGGTGACATGGATCGTAAGAGCAGAGCGACTCTTAAAGAAAAAGGGATGATCATTAACCCTGTGAGCAAAAAGTTTCGCTCCGAGCTTGAAAAAATCGGCAGCGAGCTTAGGGCGACCTGGGCGAAAAAAGCCGGAAAAGATGCCCAGAATATTCTGAAAGAATACGATAAAATTACCGGGCGTTAAGAGCTATAAAAAATTAGTTTTATAGTTTACATAGGTCAATGAGCGGGATTTACATTCCAACGCGTAGTCCCGCTCTTTTTTAGACCTTCATCTTTTTTTTCTTATGGTGATATAATGAATACCCTCGTTCGCCTCGCAGACAGTCTTAGTGACTGGTTGGCCAGGATTTCGGGTGTCATGCTGGGACTGATGACAATTTTAATCCTTGTTGAAATCTTTTTATGGAATGTTTTTACAAAGACAACACTTATCGCTGATGAGTATTGTGCTTACGGCCTGGCCGCCATTATATTTATGGGGGCCGGATATTGTCTTAAGGAAAAGGGACATATCAGGATTACCCTCGTGCTCGGTTTTCTCCCAGAAAAATTGTCAAGAGCGATCGCATTTGTAGCTACCGGAATAACCACCCTATTTATGGGCTATCTGTGGTGGTATCTTTTTAAAATGGTGAGTGCAACCTTTCGCTACAACTCAACATCCGGTACATTGACGAATACGCCTTTATGGATTCCACAGACAATGATGCTTGTCGGTGCTGCGTGTTTACTCATTCAGCTTTTTGCAACGACAATTAAAACCTACAATGCTATCGGGACGGGAGAGGATGTAATATAATGGAAGCAAGCATGGCATACATGTCCTTTATCGTGTTTGGAATATTATTTTTAACCCTGGCTTCCGGTATCTGGGTCGGTTTTTCCCTTTTCATCGTAGGCTTTATGGGGATGGTTCTTTTCGGCACTTTGCCCGCTGGAAACAACATGGCCTCATCGTTGTGGTCAACCTGTGAAAAATGGGAATATGTGGCCCTTCCTCTTTTTATACTTATGGGTGAGATACTGTATCGATCCGGTATTTCCGAAAAACTATTTAAATCTCTGGTTCCGTGGCTCTACCGTCTTCCAGGCGGCCTTCTTTTAATGAACATTATCTCCTGTACTCTGTTTGCCGCTGTTTCAGGTTCAAGCGCTGCGACAACAGCTACAGTAGGGAGAATCACCCTGGCTGAATTTGATAAGCTCGGTTACGACAAAAAACTGGCCATGGGGTCCCTGGCCGGGGCCGGAACACTCGGATTTCTTATTCCACCATCTTTAATCATGATTGTGTATGCCATCCTCGCCGAGGTTTCCATAGGCAAAATGTTTATGGCCGGTATCCTCCCAGGCTTGCTCCTGGCAGCAATTTATTCGAGCTATATTATTTACAGAGGCATAAGAAATCCTGAAATTGCGCCGAGAACACAGGAAAGCTATAGCTGGAAGGAACGTTTCGTTGGTCTTAAGGACATCGTTCCGGTACTTATTCTAATCCTTATGGTTTTGGGAAGCATTTACGGTGGAATTGCTACTCCAACAGAGGCTGCAGCTCTGGGCGTTTTCGGAGCAACAATATTTGCGTATATCAACCGACGGATGAACAAAAAGATTATGTTTGAGTGCCTGATTGGCGCTGTCAAGACCAACGCCATGATTATGTTGATAGTTGTTGGGGCGGGTTTTTTATCAAGGGTAATGGGGTTTCTTGGAATCCCGGCCGCCATTACCACAGCCATAACAGAGCTAAACCTTTCTCCATACACGCTGATGTTGTTACTGGGTGGGTTCTATATTTTATTGGGATGCCTTCTGGACGGTTTTTCCATTGTTGTGATGACACTTCCCATAGCACTGCCAATGGTCACGGCTGCCGGATTTGACCCCATATGGTTCGGGATATACCTGATTCTGATGGTAGAAGTCAGCCAGATCACACCGCCGGTTGGGTTTAACCTGTTTGTAATACAAGGGCTGACTGGTGAGCCGATTCTAAATATCGCAAAATATGCGTTTCCGTTTTTCCTGCTTATGCTTTTTACAACAGCCATTCTCACTATTTTTCCGGAGATTGCGCTGATACTTCCAAGATTGATGGTAGGAAAATAGAGAAAATTTTTAACAGACAGATAAACAGTATGATGTGCCTGGAGGATTTGGTGAAAGCAATAGATCTTAACAGCGATGTGGGTGAGAGCTTCGGTGCTTACAAGCTTGGCAAGGATGAAGATGTTATCAAATATATCACATCTGCAAATATAGCGTGCGGATGGCATGCCGGAGATCCCATCGTAATGGATAAAACAGTGAAAATGGCGGTTGAACACGGTGTCGGTGTCGGAGCGCATCCGGGATATCCTGATTTGCTCGGTTTCGGACGCAGGAATATGGCCTGCACAATGGAAGATATTAAAAATTATCTGATCTATCAGATCGGAGCACTTGAAGCATTTTGCAAAGTTCATGGGACCCGGTTATGCCATGTCAAACCTCATGGCGCATTATATCTTACGGCAGTTGAAAATAAAGAAGTTGCGCGCGCAGTTGCTGAAGCAATCGTTAGCGTGAATCCTGATCTTTTTTATGTTGCCCTTGCAGGTGCAAAGGGTGAGCTTATGAGGGGAATCGGGCAGGAGGTTGGTTTAAAAGTGGTTT
>JASJGP010000216.1:0-7593 GCA_033791485.1 Desulfobacterales bacterium
TTTGCACTGTCTTCATGGTGCGGTTCGGATGAATGTGAGTCAAAAATAAAGGAAGACCTTAAGGTTACAATCCGGTGTATACCCTTTGAAAGCGATACCGGCGGAGGAAATTGTATATGCTGTGGGAAAAGCTCCAATAGCAGGGTAGTTTTTGCCAAGGCATATTAAATAAATGATCCGTATCAGCGACATAATTGATAAAATGTCCGAAAACAATCCGGATGCAGACCTTGATATTATAGATCGAGCCTATATCTACTCTGCAAGGGTTCACGATGGACAGATGCGACTGTCCGGTGAGCCATACCTTTCCCACCCCCTTGAAGTCGCCAGTATTCTGGCTGATATGAATCTCGATGTTGTTAGCGTAGCTGCCGGATTTTTGCATGACGTAATTGAAGATACCAGTGCAACTGAGGAAGATATAAAAGAAATGTTCGGCCAGGACGTTCTTAATATAGTGTCCGGCGTGACAAAACTAAGCAAACTTCCCTTTCGCAGCTCGCAGGCGCGTCAGGCTGAAAGTATACGGAAAATGATCCTTGCCATGGCAAATGACATAAGGGTCGTTTTGATTAAGCTGGCTGACCGGCTGCATAACATGAGAACGCTACAATTTCATAAGAACGAACAAAAAAAGAAAAAGATTGCCCAGGAAACCCTTGATATTTATTCTCCTATTGCAGACCGCCTGGGCATTTACTGGATAAAAAAGGAACTTGAAGATACTTCTTTTATGTATCTTCAGCCGGAAGATTATTCCGAAATAAAAGGTTTTGTCCGAAAAGATCAACCGGAGCGTGAAAAATATGTTGAAACTGTAAAAGATTACATGAAAAAAAAGTTGGGTGCGGCCAACTTGAAATGCAAAATCCTTGGCAGAAACAAGCATTACTACAGCATATACCAGAAAATGGTCAGTCAGAACCTCGAATTTGATGATGTTTATGATATTATCGCTTTCAGGATAATACTCGATACAATACCCCAGTGCTATGAAGCATTGGGGCTTATCCATGCTCTATGGAAACCTATTGACATCAAGTTCAAGGACTATATCGGGCGACCGAAACCGAACATGTATCAAGCTCTCCACACCACGGTTATCGGGCCTTTTGGTGAGCGGATAGAAATACAGATACGAACATGGGAGATGGATAAGGTTGCAAAATCAGGCATTGCCGCCCATTGGAGCTATAAAGAAGGCAAAAGTATTGATGAGAATATAAGCCAAACATATGCCTGGATTCAAAATCTGGTTGAAAACCAGGAAAATTTTCGCGACCCCGGTGAGTTTCTGGAAAATGTCCGCATCGATCTTTTTCCGGATGAAGTCTATGTTTTTACTCCCAGAGGAGAAATTAAATCACTTCCAAAAGGTGCCTCGCCTGTTGATTTTGCCTATGCAATACATACGGAAGTTGGAAACCAATGCAGCGGTGCCAAAGTTAACGGTCGGATGGTTCCCCTCCAACATGAGCTGGTAACAGGCGATATTGCTGAAATTATCACATCAAAAAATCATCATCCGAGCAAAGACTGGCTGAAATTTGTGAAGACGGTTAAGGCTCGGTCAAGAATCAGGCAGTGGATTAAAACCCAGGAAAAAGATCGAAGCTTAAGTCTTGGCCGTGAGATGTGTGAAAAAGCATTTCGTAAATACCGCCTTAATTTCAATGCATCAATGAAATCAGAGGAGATGGAGAAGGTAGCCGGGCATTTCGGATTCAAGACAGTAGATGATCTTATTGCAAACGTTGGTTACGGCAAAATCACCCCCTTGCAGGTAGTACGAAAATTTGCTCCAAAGCCCGAACTGGAGGACAAACAGGAATCTATTTTTAACAAGATAATCGGTCGCGTAAAGAAAAAGAAACCCAAATCCGGAGTAATTGTAAAAGGTGCAGATGACATCCTGATAAAGTTTGGTAAGTGCTGCCAGCCGGTTCCAGGAGATCCCATTACAGGCTATATTACCAAGGGATATGGCGTTACCGTCCACCGTGCAGGTTGTATTAATGCCTTGAATATGAATCCTGAAAGACAAATCGATGTAGAATGGAATGAGGAAATTGATGAAAAATATCCTGTAAAAATCAGGATCCGTTCCTATGACAGAATGGGACTACTGGCCGATGTTGTCGGCACTATCAGCAAGCTTGAAGCCAATATAATCAACGCGCAAACAGCAACCAATGAAAATAAAATTGTCGAAAGCTATTTTACAATAGATGTTGGAAGCACTGAACATTTAAACAAAATTTTATTAGCTTTAAAAAAGATAAAGCATGTTCAGGACATAAAGCGTATCGGGTAGGGTTTGCTCAGGGCGCTTTGACCACATTACCTGATTTTATGCAACTTGTGCACACCATTATCTTTTTTGTTCTTCCGTTTAAAACCGCTCTTACTCTTTGAAGATTCGGGTTAAAACGACGCTTAGTTAGATTGTGAGCGTGACTGACATTGTTTCCTGTGAGAGGTTTTTTCCCACATATTTCACAAATTCTGGACATATAGATCTCCTTAAAGCTTAATTTTTTCTATACTTTTATAAAACTGAGGCGGTTTCAAAATGTTCAATTTCGAAGTCTCCGCTTATCTGTTCAAGATCAAGGGAGGCGAAAATTTTAACCACAGGAATACATGTAGTATTTCGAGGATTAAAATTTGAGCCTGACGCAGATATTGGGCAAAAGGGGACGTTTTGAAACTGTCTCGAAGCTAAAGCGGAGATAAAAAAATGCTGAGTCCCAAGAAAGTAAAATTTCGAAAGCAGCAAAGAGGCCGAATGAGGGGCACGGCCAGGCGCGGATGTAATCTGAATTTTGGGGAATTTGGGCTACAGGCGGAAGAATGCGGCACGGTAAGTGCAAGACAGATTGAAGCAGCTCGTATCGCAATGACCCGGCACGTAAAAAGAGGCGGCAAGATGTGGATTAGAATTTTTCCTGATAAGCCTATTACCAAAAAACCCGCTGAAGTCAGGATGGGAAAGGGAAAAGGAGCGCCCGAAGGATGGGTTGCAGTCATTCGTCCTGGTAGAATAATTTATGAAATGCAGGGTGTTCCAAGGGAAATAGCAATGGAGGCTTTCAGGCTTGCTTCTCATAAGCTGTCGGTTAAAACAAAATTTGTCGAGAGGAGTGATATGCAATGAAAGCGAGTGAGGCAAGAGATTTGAGCAGAGAAGAAAGTAAGCAAAAAGTTGTCGCACTTGTGGAAGAATTGTTTAATCTGCGTTTTCAGCACGAAATTGGACAGCTCGAAAATCCACAGAAAATGAAACAGACTAAACGCGAAATTGCAAGGCTAAAAACAATAATAAATGAAAAGACCGGAAAAAACAAAGCAGGTGGAAAATAGTAACTATCATGAAAAAACAGGGAAAAAAAAGACAGGTGATTGGGACGGTTGTAAGCGACAAAATGGATAAAACCATAGTTATTCTGGTAGAGACCCTTGTTAAACATCGACTTTATCAAAAATATATAAAAAGACATATTAAATTTAAAGCGCATGACAAAGATAATACCTGCCGGATTGGAGACAAGGTTCTAATAACCGAATCGAGACCGCTAAGTAAAACAAAAAAATGGCGTTTATCACGTGTAGTTCAAAAAGCTGTCTGATATTGATGGTCCCGCAAAAAGTCGAATTTATCAGCTTTCAGATGTTAAGCTTTATGTTAATGATATTATCTATTTTAACAGAGACTTAAAACGTTTCGTAAAAAAAGTTTTTTTACTTTTTACGAAACTATCAATATTAAAGGAAAGAAAAGAAGATGATTCAGGCAGAGACGAGATTAACAGTGGCAGATAATTCGGGAGCTAAGGTTTTGTATTGTATAAAGGTTCTTGGCGGTTCCCGAAGGCGGTACGCAAGCATAGGTGATATTATTGTTGTGTCTGTAAAAGAAGCCATTCCCAATGCCAAGGTCAAAAAGGGAGATGTATTAAAGGCCGTTGTCGTTCGGACAAAAAAAGAGATCAAAAGGCCTGACGGGTCATATATAAGATTTGATGATAATTCAGCAGTATTAATCGGCGGAAACAAAGAGCCTGTAGGGACCCGTATATTTGGCCCTGTAGCGAGAGAGTTAAGGGCTAAGAAATTTATGAAAATTATTTCACTTGCACCGGAAGTGTTATGATTAATAGTTTGCGATTGAAGATATAGACAGACCGATTGCAATGCGGAGAAATGACTGATCATGAGAGATAGATGTCTTATAAAAAAAGACGACAAGGTTAAGGTGATTGCCGGTAAAGATAAAGGGAAAATCGGTAAAGTTTTAAAAGTAGTTAAAAAGAAAAACAGAATTCTTGTCGAAAACATAAATATGGTCAAAAGGCATTCAAAACCGAGTGCAAAAAACAAGCAGGGCGGTATCGTAGAAGGAGAAGCTACGATTCCCCGGTCTAATGTCATGCTGATGTGTAACAAGTGTATAAAGCCCGTTCGCATGAGAACGCAGCGCCTTGAGGATGGGAAGAAGATACGTGTTTGCAGAAAGTGTAACGAAGCCATAGATAAATAGGAAAAAAAACACGATGAGACCTTTGAAAAGTGCCGTTATGCAAAGGTCTCACGATTATGTGCTAAAGGAGCATAGATGTCCCAGTTAAAACAATACTATGAAAAAGAGCTTGTACCAAAGCTGATTGAGACCTTTGAATATAAAAACATCATGCAGGTTCCGAAACTGGAGAAAGTAGTTTTAAACATTGGGCTTGGTGAAGCAATTCATAATATCAAATTATTAGATTCAGCAGTTGAAGAGCTTAAAATTATTTCAGGACAGAAACCTGTAATTACACGTGCAAAGAAATCTATTGCAGCCTTTAAACTTAGGGCGGGAATGCCGATTGGCTGCATGGTGACCTTGCGTCGTATTCGTATGTATGACTTTTTTAACAGGCTGGTTAATGTCGCTCTTCCACGTGTCCGGGATTTTAGGGGCGTTTCGGGAAAAGCTCTTGATCGCAAAGGGAATTACTCTATGGGTATTAAGGAACATATAATTTTCCCGGAGATCGATTATGATAAAATCGACAGGATTATAGGGCTAAACATAACAATAGTCACCAGTGCAAAAAACGACGAAGAAGGAAAAGAACTGCTTAAACTGCTGGGGATGCCGTTTAGGAATTAGTGATTCTAATTTTACAAGGAAATACCACGTTAAAAGGTTAAATAGTTGAGTTGTTAATCCGTTTGGTAAAGCGATCTGTCGGATGCTTTGGTGGATACTTTGACGGATAAAACATTTTCCACTCAACTGATTTACGATGTCTGGAGGAGGATAATTTGGCGAAAAAAGCGCTAAGAATGAAGGCGGTGAAAGAACCGAAGTTCAAGGTGAGGGCATACAACAGATGCCCGATTTGTGGCAGGTCGAGAGCATTTATAAGAAAATTTGGAATTTGCCGGATTTGTTTCAGAAATTTTGCTTCACACGGTAAGCTTCCGGGCGTAACAAAATCGAGTTGGTAGGATTATTAACAGAAGACCTAAATCTTAACACCTAAAACTTGATGAATTCGATTTTTGACGAATTCATCAAATTTTAATCGGAGAAAAAGAAATGGCGATGAGCGATCCAGTAGCCGATATGTTAACACGAATAAGAAATGCTACGAAGGCTAAGTTTAACAGTGTTGATATTTCAGGCTCAAAGCTAAATAGCGAATTAGCAAAAGTATTAAAAAACGAAGGGTTTATCAGGAATTTTAAATTTATCAAGGATGAAAAGCAGGGAATTTTACGTATCTACCTTAAATACGGTGAAGACCAGAGCAACGCAATATATGAGCTCAAACGTGTCAGCAAACCGAGCAGGCGGGTTTATACAAAGAGTAAAGATATAAAGCCTGTTTTCAATGGTATGGGAATAGCGATCTTATCTACATCCAAAGGAATAATGACTGATAAAACAGCAAGGAAACAGAATGTGGGGGGAGAGATCCTCTGCAATATATGGTAGATTCAAAAGGGAGCAACAAATGTCTCGAGTAGGTAAAAAACCGATAACTATACCTGAAAAGACAAAGATAACTTATAAGGACAGGATAGTTACAGTACAGGGTGAAAAAGGCGTACTGACAAGATCAATTAATCAGATGATCGACCTGACAATAAAAGATGGTATTATAAATGTAACAATGATGAAAGACGACAGAATTGGTCGATCTTTGCAAGGTCTTACCCGAAGCCTTGTTGCAAATATGATAACCGGCGTGAACAAAGGATTTGAACGTTCTCTGGAAATTAACGGGATCGGTTATCGAGCTGAATTAAATGGCAGAACGATTGTATTAAATCTTGGATATTCAAATCCTGTCAACTTTGAACTTCCTGAAGGAATATCCGCAGCCATTGACAGAAACAATATTATAAAGCTTTCCGGAATAGACAAGGAGAAGCTGGGGTTGGCAGCTGCAGCGATAAGACAATTAAGGCCCCCGGAACCTTATAAGGGAAAAGGAATCAAATACGCAGGGGAATGGATACAAAGAAAAGCCGGGAAAACCGGAGTCAAATAGGCATAACAGGGATATTAAAAAGATGGGGTCTTTAGATTTAAGAAAACAGGCACGGCTAAAGAGGAAAAAGAGAATAAGAAAAAAGGTGTTTGGCAGCCAGGAGAAGCCAAGACTATGTGTGTTCAGAAGTTCAAGGCACATATATGCGCAGGTTATAGATGATACTGCAGGTTATACTCTTGCTTCAGCATCGAGTATGGAAAAAGACGCAAAAGAGCATTTAGAAAAAGGCAATAAGGCTGCAATAGCAAAATACATCGGAAAAATTGTTGCTGAACGCAGCATAGAAAAAGGTATTAAAAAAGTAGTATTTGACAGAAACGGTTTTTTATACCACGGGCGTGTTAAGGCCGTTTCTGTTGGCGCACGGGAGGCAGGGCTTAAATTTTAACCGAATTTAAAATTTAAGCGAACCCTAAGGAGGCAGATATTTGTTTAAACAAAATACAGATGATAACCAGTTAATAGACAAGGTGGTTCACATTAACAGGGTTGCAAAAGTCGTAAAAGGCGGTCGCAGGTTCAGTTTTAGTGCAATCGTTGTTGTTGGTGATGGTGAAGGGTCTGTGGGTTTTGGCTTGGGTAAGGCAGGAGAAGTGCCGGAAGCAATTCGCAAAGGTATGGAAAAAGCGAAAAAGAGCATGGTTAATGTACCTCTGGTAGATGGAACAATACCTTACGAAACAATAGGAAAATTTGGCGCAGGAAAAGTTCTGCTGAAACCCGCATCTCAAGGAACAGGAGTTATCGCAGGGGGTGCTGTAAGAGCTGTTCTTGAGGTTGCCGGTGTTCAAAACATTCTTACAAAATGCATGGGATCGCACAACCCGCATAATGTGGTTAAAGCGACTTTTACCGGTCTTAAACAACTTCAGAGCAAAGAGCAGGTTGCCAAAAGACGCGGAATAAACGTTGAAGACCTTTAAATTGAAGATTTTCGACTGAAGATTGATGATTTTAACCGTTTTGTAAAGGTCTCACTCTAAAAAATCAGTCGATACAGATAATCAAAGGGAATTATAAATGGCGGGAACATTGAAAATAA
>JASJGP010000217.1:0-9164 GCA_033791485.1 Desulfobacterales bacterium
ACAGGATAAAGATGATATTCGTCATACTGGATTCGATTAACGATAATTTTATATTCCGGGATAAATCGGACCAAAAAGCCTGTGCTGAGCATTTCCTTTAGAACATTGAAAGTGGGGGCAGGTGTTACTAAAATACGTTCAAAAGCTTTGACATTGGAAACCGAATTTCTAAAGTCTGTGTCAATAAGATAGCCGAACTCCTTCGCCATTCGTTTGGCTTCAGCACTTAAAGGGATTTTCAGCCGCATGCTCTCCTCAAATATAGAAAGCAGCAAGTCCGGCGAATTCAAAATTTCTTCAGAGGAAGTATAGTTCAGCATATCCCTTATAACTTCTATTCCGTTCACATTCGTCTGTTTTTCGGGCAGCTTTCTGGGTTTTCTACCGGCAGTATATCCGAGTTCGTAAAGAAACATCTGGTGCTGCTGTTTTATAAAATCCATCCTGCTGTGAAGCTGGCCCAGAAATCTTTCAACCGGCTGCTGCCCGTTTGATTTTTTAAATTTGAATTTTTCGGCAAGCAGGATCTGATTTTCGAAATGAAGCTGATCGCATTTCCGGCCCGCTAACAAGTGGAGTCGATTCCGTACATTCCAGATAAACGAAAGAGCATCATTCAGGTCTTTAAACTCTTCATGTGAAAGCCGGCCATAATACTCAAGATCTCTGGGCTGTTTGAGTTTAAATTCTATCCTGGCTAGCCACAGTATAGCATGATAATCTCTCAAGCCTCCCTGCCCTTCCTTCAAGTTGGGTTCGAGACGATATGTGGAGTCTCCGAAACGAATATGGCGCGCATTGCTGCTTTCAACAAGCCGGTCAATTATCTTTTTGCGATCTTTTTTGATAATTTTTTTCCTCAGCTGCTGCATTAGCTCTGAATATAAAGGGGACATTCCGCAAATAAAACGGGCATCCAGCAAAGATGTCAAAACTTCAAAATCTTTTCGGGCAAGGCTTAAACATTCCTTTATTGAACGGGTGGCATAACCGACATCAAGACCGATATCCCAAAGCGGATAAACAATTTCACGGATAAGACTTTCAGCTTCGCCAGGTACGCTATGTTTAAAAAGAAAAATAAGATCAACATCGGAATAAACGCACTGCTCCTGGCGGCCATAGCCCCCAAGAGCGATGAATGCATATGGATTTTTTGCCAGATCGATGCTTGGCCCGACCATGCTGGTTTCAAAACCGGTTTGTAAATATTCGTCAATAATTCGCGAATGCTCTTTTAGAAAAGAAAGGGTATTTTCTTCCAAGAGGCTTGAGATCAACTTCCCGATTTTTTGTTTCAGTATTACTGAGGCTTCGTTATTCATTTGTTTTTATATCTATCTTCCTTTGAAAACTTTGTAATTTAAATGAACAATTGCAATTGATGTGCCAAAAATGGAAAGAAAATATATTATGAATTAAAACAATAGAATATGCTAATCATGCAGGTTGGATGACAAGGTTGATTCCTTACAAAAATGTAATAATCAGGACGATTAACTTACATAAATGTAAGTGATTTAATGAAACGCTCTTTTTTGAATTTGCAAGTTAATGTGTTGTGGCAGAGAAATAATTATGAAGCTCTCCAGCTTTAGCCTCTTTTACAGGGACTTAAAATCTGAGCTGTCTCGGAGAAAAAGGATTTTTACAGTTGCAGGCTCTGATTTTCGCGCTAAACTTTCCTTTTTACAATGCGCCACGTTTTTACTCCATCCCGTCCAATTCGAAAGTCTGCTTCATCCATAAGTTCTCGTAGAAAATAGAGCCCCAGGCCACCGGCAGAGTTTTCTTCCATAATATTTTCCAGGTTCGGATCGTCTAAATCCAGGGGATCAAAAAATTCCCCGGACTCGTGAATCTGGATCTCGATTTCGCCGGGATTCCACTGAATTACCATTTGAAACGTCCGGTTTTGATCATTTTTCAGCCCATGGATGATGGTGTTAGTACAAACCTCATCAATGGCAAGCTGAATATCTCCGATTTCAATATCGTTAAATCCAGCGTTACTTCCCGCATCAATCGCAAGCTTGCCTATTTTTTCCAAAACGGCAGTATCTGCCGGAAAGTCATATGATTGTTGCATGTTTCCTCACAAAATCACTTATATTTACTCATACCTGGTCTATTTAGAAAAAGCCTCGGTTGCTGTCTGTTCATCATCAAATATTTTAAGGATATTATTTAATCCGGATATCTCGAAAACCCTTTTAACAGAGGGTTGAAGCACTGCTATATGTAAATCCCCCTGATGTTCATTTCGCAGCTCCCTGGCAATGATAATAACAACACGTAAACCGGCACTGGATATAAACGATACATTTTCCATGTTCAATACAAACTGACTGCAGCCTTTTTCAATTTTTTCCCGTATAAATTTTTCTACAGCATCACTGGTGTTGGCATCGAATCGACCTTCCAACTTAATACTTGATACATCATTTAGTATGTTCTCTTCTATTTTCATTTTTTCCCTTTCACAGCTCGGAGGTCAAATACCTTAAAGCGTCATGCATAGACCTTCATACGCGAGTAAAAGCTCAAGAGGCACTTTTGGGTGATTAATATCAACATACTCTTTTGCTTTTAAAAGAATTGTATATAATTTTTCATCATTATAGCCCGGTTCATGGTGTATGAATACAAGCTTTTTCACTTTGGCTTCAATGGCCATATCAATACCTGTAAACACATTGCTGTGGCCCCAGTCTTCCTTTTCAACATTCTCCAGCATTGTATATTGGGCATCGAATATCAGCATGTCTGTACCATGGAAAAAATCGGTAAAAGGTTTGACCGAATTTGTGGATAGTTCTTTATACTCGGAATCTGTTGCGTAAATTATTGTTTTATTACCATATGTAATTCGATAACTGTAGCTTCCACCGGGATGGTTAAGGGGAAAAATATCAATTTTAACATCACCTATTTGAAATTGTTTATGCTCATTTAAACGAACGAATCTAAAAGTTGGAGATAATGGTGCTGGAAAGTACTCAGAATTTTGCTGTCTTGCAAGGCGCTCTTTAAGTCCTGGAAACGGACTGTAAAAAGTCAGATTATTTTCAGAGGAAAAAGCCGGGACAAAGAAAGGAATTCCGCTTATATGATCCCAGTGTGTGTGTGTCATCAAAATATGAGCTTCAATTGGATTTCCCCCGGATCTTTTAATCAGATCCAGACCCAGCCGGCGAAGGCCTGTACCTGCATCGAGAATAAGAATCTTACCTCCTGCCTGTATCTCCACACAGGCTGTATCCCCTCCAACTGTCCTACGGATATGCAGGGGCAAACTTTCCAAAAAATCAGGCACCTGACTATCGCCTGTAATACCTGCTTTTATCCCCAGTTTCACTGCTGTTTCAATTTTAACTTCAAGCTCGACGTTTGTAAGGGGGGTTGCTATTGAACCTCGTACTCCCCAAAATCGTATATACATGATATCCTTTCAGACTGTAGAATAAAGCGTTTTTTAGACGTCGAACACTTGTCTCAGCGGCTTGTCAAGGCGTAGCTTGGAGCATAGCCTGAAGCCTCAGCGAAGCTGGATCGAACGTGAACGGCGGCTTATTTCCTTCGTTTAACTCCAATCGTTACTTCATTATAACTGACACTCGATTTCAATCTCATGCCATCGTCAACACGTAATTTAACAGTGTACTTTCCCGGTTTCTTAAAACGATGGGTTACCTTTGGCCCATGTGCACTCTGACCATCGCCAAAGTTCCAGGAAAAAGTTAAAGGATCGCCATCAGGGTCGTATGATCCGGTAGCATCAAAAACAATTGCATCATATACTCCATACGAAACTTTTTCAAGCCTGTCCTTAATGACGGCGACTGGTGTAGCGTTCACACAAATATTTACGACATCTTCAGAAAGATTGCATTTGGCTTCGGAATTATCAATGGCATCAAGTAGAACCCGGTATTTACCAGGATTTTGATAACTGTGTGTTACCTTTGCCCCTCTGGCTATATTTCCATCTCCAAAGTCCCATTTATAAGACTTGATATAGCCGTCACGGTCCTTTGTTGCTGATCCGTCAAACAAAACCTTTTCTCCGGGAGATACTATGCGGTCTAGTCCTGCATTGGCAACCGGAGGCTCATTTACAGCAATAATTGCTGAAGTTTGTACAATACTGTTGCTCAATGAATTACCATCATCAACCTCCAGTGTTACTGTATAATTTCCGGGAAGGCCATAAGTATGTCTCACTTCTTTTCCCTCTTGAAGAGGACTCATATCACCGAAATGCCATGCATAGCCTGCAATTTCACCATCTGGATCGTAAGAACCACTTGCGCTCAGCAACACCTCTTCCCCTGCGCAAAGAATCTTTTTCGTTTTTATAATCGGCAGGGGTGTTTCATTTACGGAAATGACTATTGTATCGGTTGAGCTGTTATTGGCCAGCTTTGTATTGTCCGTAACACGCAAAACCACTTTGTAGCTGCCGCCCTTTTTATATTGATGCCTGGCCAGCACACCGCTATCCTTGCAACCGTCGCCGAAATCCCAATCATAAGAAGCTATAACACCGTCAGGATCGCGGGAGGAAGACCCGTTAAAGGTGACAATCTGATTCACCCCTACCAAACGGTCATCTTTTTCCGGTCTTTTAAGCCCGTCTGAAGTTGCCTGTGCGACAGGCGGTGCATTAATGTTTATAGTTTTTTGTTTTGACGTTTTGTTGCAATCAGTTTTAGAATCCGCAGAGACTGTAAGTTTGACAACATAGTAGCCGGATTCGTCATATGTGTGTTCTAACTTTTTACCCTCCCCATAGGTTCCGTCTCCAAAATCCCAGTTCCATTGTAAAATATTTCCGCTTTGAACTGTTGACTGGTTGGCATCAAAGACTATCGGCTTTCCCATCTGTGCTGATGCCGGACATGTAAATTTTGCAACTGGGGCTTCATGAATCACAACAATCATCTCATCATCATCTGTATTATTGCAATCCCCTATACGATCTCCGGTGATGGTCAGTCTGATCTTGTATGTACCTGCCCTATCATAAACATGAGTCGGAGTTGGTCCGCCTCCCACAGCACCGTCGCCGAAATCCCATAGAAAACTGTTTACCAGGCCATCAACATCCTTTGATTTTCTACCGTCAAATCGAATTGAAATTCCCGCACATGCTGTTTGATCAGGCCCCGCATCAGCCACCGGCGATTCGACAACCGTAACCACTATTTGATTTCTGCCTGTACTCCCTTCCTTTAAGCCGGAATCATCCGTTACTGTCAGGGTTACCAGATATACCCCTCCTTTATCATAGATTTTGGTGGGATTAACCCCTTCGGCTGTTGATTGGTCTCCAAAATCCCAGTAATATTTCATCAAGCCGTTTTCAGGATCTACTGAAGAGCTTCCATCAAAAATTACAACCTTTCCAGCGCAAGCCTTCCTGTTACCACCGGCGTTTGCAATAGGCGCATCGTTGATCTTAACAGATATGGAGGAAGTTGAGCGAGCATTAGACAAACCGGTTCCGTCATCAGCAGTCAGAATAACCGGATAGTTACCTCCCTTTGCGAAAGCATGAAAAACCCTTGCACCTTTTTGGGGCGGGGTTCCGTCGCCAAAATTCCAGATATAAGTCAAAGGATCACCATCCGCATCACTAGAGGCTAAGCCATCCAACAGAACTGTTCTTTCAGATGTATGGATATTTTTCCCGGCATTTGCCCTGGGACTGTGATTGACCCTGATAGAAATTTTATCCTGAGACGTAGAATTTTCAACGCGGTAATTATCAACCACGGTTAGAGTGGCACTGTATGCCCCGGATGCAGCAAAACTGCGCCGGACTTTGGCAGACTGAAAAGCTTTATTTAATTTACCGGCTGCTTTTTTATCGCTGAAATCCCCACTGAAATCCCATTGATAAAAAACAATCTTTCCATCGGTATCGTATGAACGACTTCCATCAAACAAAACTTTTTGACCGGGTGCTACGAGAAGATCACCGCCGGCAACCGCCACAGGGGACCGGTTTATTACTACCACTGCTTCACCAAACCCTATATCGCCTTCTTTTTCAAAATTGTCGTAAACGGTCAATAATACGTTGTATTTGCCTGGGTTAGAATAGCTGTGAGATACTTTAGTACCATCTTGGATTGTACCATCACCGAAATCCCATGCATATTTAATAATTTTACCATCCGGATCCACGGAAGCGCTGCCGTCAAAAACAAACACCTGCCCGGGCATGCCAACGTGATCGCGACCGGCATCGGCTATTGGCAGATGGTTCACAGTTACCGTCATTTCATCAGATGTGCGACTTGTGGACGTCTTTGAATCGTCAATCACGGTCAGACGCACGGCGTATCTGCCCGGATTTCGGAAAGTATGAAGCGGCGAAACTTCTTTGCTTGTCTCCCCGTCTCCGAAATGCCATAAATATTTAATTACCTCACCGTCCGGGTCATGTGAGTCAGATGCATCAAACTTCACTTCCCTGGTTTTAACATGTTGATCAGGGCCTGCAACAGCCACTGGTGGATGGTTAATAACTACAAGGGCTGTATCCTGACCAGTATCAGTTCTGGACCCGGAATCGTCCTTTACGGTTAATCTTGCTATATATTTGCCAGGATCTAAATAGCTGTGCTTTACGGTTTTTGTCCTGGGGTCTGTTTTTTGCTTTGTACCATCGCCAAAATCCCATAAAAATTCGATAAGCTTGCCGTCTTTATCCATAGACCCGGAAGCATTAAAAATAATCGTTTCCCCGGAAGAAGCTATATGGTCTTTACCCGCGCGAGCAATCGGCGGATCGTTGACAATTACCTTTAAGGTGTCCGTAGCCGTCTTGTTTTTAGCATTAGAATCATCAGTGACTGCAAGTCTTACCTTGTAAATGCCGGGTTTTTGAAAAGCATGGGTTATATTGATGCCGTTGTTTTTTCTCCCATCGTCCAGATTCCATTCATATGAAATTATTTTACCATCTATGTCACTGCTGTCCGCGCCGCTGAAGCTGATCGGTTCATTTACCGAAGCAATTCGATCCTTTCCGATATTGACTATGGGAGAAGAGTTGACAAAAACCTTACAATGGTCTGTGGCAAAGTCACACAAACTGCCTGAGTTATCTTCTACACGCAACTTGACTGTGTACAAGCCCGGTTTGTTGAAGACATGCCTGACTTTTCTGCCCCTGGCTTTGCGCCCGTCTCCTAAATCCCAGAAGTGGCGCACCACCTTCCCGTCAGGATCGGTCGATTTAGAAGCATCAAAGAAAAGTTTCTCGCCCGGAGCCGCTATCAGATCAGCTCCGGCATTAGCAATTGGAGGATGATTCACCTTGACAGTAAATTGTTTAATTGCACTGTTGTTAATCAGACCTGAATCACTTTCGACAATTACACCTGCCTTGTATCGCCCGGGCGATTGGTATCTGTGCTTTACCGGAGCGCCCTTTTCGCTGGTTCCATCGCCAAAATTCCAGAAAAATTTTAACGCATCTCCCTCCGGGTCAACCGTGCGAAGCCCGTTAAAAAGAAATGTATTGCAATTATCTATCTGTTCAAGATCAACTTGAGGTCTGGGGCGGGCATTCGGTTCATGAAGATATATGGAAACCAGCATGGAAAGCAGGTTGCCATGTTTGTCGGTAACATAAAATGTCCCGTCGTTGGGCATTTCCCGTCCTCCTTCAAACCGGAGAGCGCACACGCGACCGACTTCAATTTCCTTTAAGTAAACAACTCCTTTCATCCATTCATTCTGGCCGGAAGAGCCAACTTTCAGATTGGAACGGAAAGCTGTGTCCACACCAATTTTTGCACCGGAAAGATCAAAGTTGTGCACCACGATCTCGCGCACATCTTCAGGAACGAAAAACCGCATTTCCGAAAATACGCCTGGTCTTGGCAGGCGAATAGTAGGCGCAAACGTAAAAATTTCAACTTCATCAGGTGGTGTGCTGCTGTGCTCTTCGCTCGATACCGTAATAAGAAAAGCATTGCCGTCATCACCTTCTTTTCCTTCAATTACAACTTTAAAATATCGAAACTGGCCGACCTTTTCACCGTCTTCGGGTTTAATTCGAGCAAAAGTATACCACTTATTATCCAAAAGAGGGTTTTCTCCAAACTCTTCATTTGCAAGAAGAGTACCTGCATACAAATCCGATTTGACAGGCGTCGGTTTTCGCATTCCGGGAACTGAATATGCGCCCTTCCCTCCGAATATCTTAAAACCGGTTCGGGTATCGAACTTCCTGTGATATATAGCGTCCACTTCACCCCCGCAGTCGGCATCGAAAATGCGAACATATACAGGGTCGCGCATCTGATCAGGCATTCGTATGAAAACAACCTGGAAAAAGTCATCATCCCCCTCAACAGTACTTGCATCAATGCCATAAGTAATCAAATATGCGGGTTCAGCTCCAAGAGCCTGTGATGAAACAATCCACAAGAAAAAAAAGAATATAAATGCCATTTTCAAATAGCGCCCGGAAATATTAAAATATTTTTGGTTCATTTGATAGACCTTCTAATATTTATTAGCAAAGAATCCACGTCCCAAGGACGTGGCATTGATTACCCCTGTAAGGAGTTCCATCGTAAACGCCACACGTTGCGTGTTGCGTGTTGCGTGTTGCGTGTTGTTAATCGGAAATAATCTCTTTTTATAACCCGAAACGCGCAACCCGTACCTCTCGACCCGAACACCTAAAACCTGTATTCCTTACTGTTACCGAGGTAATCAGACAGCGTTACGCTTTTAAATTTTATTATATGACCGCCACCTTCCGGAATACTGAATGATCCAACATATTTTCCCTTCGAACCTGAAAGAATCATGTGCCCGGTATGGTATTGTTTCCCGATTTGCACTGTAAATGGCGCTGTCTTTATGAGTCCGGTTGAATCCTGAGCTTTTACAATTACGCTTGCCTGTTTTTTATCTTCACCTTTGCCCAGGGAAATATCATATTTCAGCAATCTGGGTGGATCAGGATCAAATAGAACCTCTTTTTCAATTCTAACTACGTTACCAACCAAATCGCCGGCTACAAAAGAAAGTCTGTTTGCGCCCGGTTTCAGGTCAATCGTCATGCTGAATTGGCCATCCTGCAATGAAACAGGGTTTTTATTCAAATTGAATCTTTGGGCATCGTCGACCTTTCC
>JASJGP010000218.1:0-2549 GCA_033791485.1 Desulfobacterales bacterium
ATATGGGAAAACTGCTCCAGTCCTAAAAGAGCATCGTTAAATTTTTCATCAATTTCAATTGAAACCGTATCGTCTTTTTTCCTGATAAAGCCAACAGGATATATTTGAAAGTTGTCCGTCATTTAGATCTCCATTAAAAGAAAAAGATTTTTTACCACGAAAGCACGAAAAGACGAAAAAGATAAAATTGTAATTTCGTGTCTTCTCTATTTCGTGTTTTCGTGATTGGGTTTATTTTTTGCCATCAAAAGCAATAAAGTTGCAAACAGAATACTAAAACCAAATGAATTCGACTCTTTACGACGCCATCAATCTTCCTGCAGCTCTTTTATACCAGCATAATAATCTAACGCTTCAGGATTGCTTAAAGCGTCTTTATTAAGAACAGGTTTGCCTTCTATTATTTTCTTAACCGCCAGTTCCACCTTTTTCATGTTTAAAGTGTATGGAACAGCGGGCACGTTTAATATCTTTGCAGGCACATGACGGGGCGAAGCGTTGGTGCGCAACATATTTTTTATCTTTCCTTTTAATTCTTCCGTTAATTCATACCCGTCTGCCGGTTTAACAAAAAGAATTATCCGAATGTCATTTTTCCAGTTTTGACCAATTACTACAGAATCTTCTACCTCATCCATCTGTTCAACCAGGCGATAAATGTCGGCTGTTCCGATTCGCACACCGCCGGGATTTAAGGTTGCATCAGATCTCCCGCACATCGTTACACCGCCCCTGTCATTGATCTCTATAAAGTCTCCGTGTAGCCAGATATTTGGATAGACGTCAAAATAGGCGCTGTGATATTTGCTGTTATCCGGATCATCCCAGAAATAGATTGGCATTGATGGGAAAGGCGCTGAGCAGACCAACTCCCCCTGCTGATTAACAACAGGTTTCCCATTATCGTCAAAAGCTTCAACTTTCATGCCCAGTCCCCTGCACTGCAACTCTCCTGCATAAACCGGCCCCATTGGGTTTCCAAGAGCAAAGCAGCCATTTAAGTCAGAGCCGCCGGATATGGATGCAAGTTGCAGGTCATCTTTCACTTCTTTGTAAATGAACTCAAAATCTTCAACTGAAAGGGGTGAGCCTGTTGATAGCAATGCCTTTAGAGATGCAAGATCATACTCTTTTCCGGGTTTTACTCCTGCGTTTCGAAGGGCTGCGATATAACCTGCGCTTGTACCGAAAATGGTGATCTTTTCCTCCTGGGCCATTTCCCAGAGTGCGCCCGGGTCAGGATGAAAGGGATTGCCGTCAAATAATACAAGGGTGGCACCCAGGGACAAAGAACAGGTCAGCCAGTTCCACATCATCCAGCCGCATGTAGTAAAGTAAAATATGGTATCTTCCCGTTTTAAATCGGTATGGAGCATAAGTTCTTTCATCTGGTGGATTAGGATTCCCCCTGCGCTTTGTACCATGCACTTGGGAAGGCCGGTGGTTCCGGACGAATACATTATATAAAGGGGATGATCAAAAGGAAGCTGTTCAAATTCGATCTCGGTTGCAGTCTCATCTAAAAAATCCTTATAATGAATACTGTTTTTAAGGTTGCGGATTTCAGGTTTGTCACTTGTATATGGCACGACAACAACCTGTTCAATGGAAGGAATTTTATCTACTATACCACTTATTCTTTCAATGCTGTCAAGGGATTTGCCTTTAAAAAAATATCCGTCTGCTGTAAATAAAACTTTTGGTTCAGTCTGACCAAACCTGTCAAGCACACCTTTTATTCCAAAATCAGGGGAGCAGGATGACCATGTTGCTCCAAGACTTGTGGCTGCAAGCATTGCAATAATAGATTCAGGCATATTTGGCATAAACCCAACAACTCTGTCCCCGGGTTTTAAGCCAAGTTTTCTTAATGAAGATGCAACTTTAGCAACCTCGGTATAAAGCTGATTATATGTAAACTCTCTTCTTACACTGTCCTCGCCTCTGAATATTAATGCTTTGTTATCATTTCTATATCTTAAAAGGTTCTCGGCAAAATTTAGATAAGATCCTGTAAAAAATTTAGCTCCGGGCATTTTATCAGGATTTTCAATAACTTTATCATATTGTTTGGAAGCTTTTATACCAAGAAAATCCCATGCAGTCTGCCAAAAATCTTCAAGGTTTTCAACAGACCATTCATAAAGGCCGCTATAATCTGAAAAACTTTTATTAAACTTTTCATTAACCGCCTGCATAAAGGCATACATGTTGGTATCTTCAATTCTTTGTTTTGACGGTTCCCATAACAGTTTTGCCATTTTCTTCTCCTTTAATTATTCAAAACACTAATTATTCAAAATTCTTATTCATATAACACAGCAAGAATAGTAGCTTTCCCCTCTTTAGCGCATATCTGATGTTTAGTTGTTGAAAGGTAATATGCACTGTCACCTGGTTCAAGATCGTACTTATCATCGCCTATCACAAGTTTTGCAACACCTTTAAGAACATAAATAAACTCCTCACCATCATGGACTGAAAGATCTTTTTCAGGATTTTCTTCAAGCTGAACTATCAAGGCCTCCATATGCCTTCCCTGAACTTCC
>JASJGP010000219.1:0-2727 GCA_033791485.1 Desulfobacterales bacterium
TCAAAGCTGACATGGGAATCTCGGGATGCAATCTTGCATGCGCTGAAACCGGACATATCCCCACCGTTTCCAATGAAGGACATATCAGGATGGCCACGACCCTACCGAAAGTACACGTAGCTTTCATGGGCATGGAAAGAGTCGTGGCCGATCTCAAAGACCACGAAATTCTTTTCAGGCTCCTGGCCTTGGGTGCTGCAGCACAGAATATGGCCGGCTATGTCAGCTATATCGGAGGCCCCGGGAGAAAGGAACGGACAGACGGTCCCGAGGAGTTCCACCTTATTATCATTGATAACGGCAGGAGTCGAATTCTTGCAGATACGGATTTTAGGGAAATGCTCTGCTGCATCCGGTGCGGAGCATGCCTTAACGTTTGTCCTGTTTACGGCAAAATAGGCGGTCACTCTTACGGTTATGCTTATTCAGGGCCTGTCGGAGCTGTAGTGAATCCCCTTCTTGTGGGGATCAACCGCGCAAGTGACCTTTGTCTTGGAGAATCTCTGTGCGGTGCGTGCATGGACGCCTGCCCCGTCAATATCAATATCCCCAGGATGCTTCTTTTGCTTCGTGCAAAACTTGCCGAAGGGGATAAAACCTGGGACGTAAAGGTAAAAAGCAGGGTTGAACAGGCATCTTTTGCTGCATGGTCATGCCTGATACGAAGCAGGCCTCTTTACGATTTTTTTCTTAAAACCGCTTATATCGGGCAAAAATTTCTACCCGGAAAAAACAAAATGATTAGCAAGCTCCCCTTTGCAGGAAAGGGCTGGACCCAAAGCCGCGATTTGAAACAGTTTTCAGACCGAAGTTTCATCCACAGATTCAAAAACAATACCGCGGAAAAACAAAATGACTGAAATCGGGCAGGCCGAATTTATCGGCAACATAAAAAAAGCACTGAACCGAAAGGATTCTTTCAAACTGACACTGGAAGATATCATCCAAAGTGTTCCGGATTCAGCCGATTTAAGGCTTCTTGAAAAAATTAAAGGACGCGGTAAAAAAATGCGTCTTGCCCTGCTCAACCGACTTATTGCAACCGGCAGATTGTTGAATATGGTCGTTACCACGGAAAAAGACGCGACGTCAGCCGCAGCATCCATCTTACAGATAGCTGTCGAAAAAAACTCTGAATGGGGAGATAAAAAGACAGTCGTTGCGTGGGATCATCCTCTTGTCAGGAGTCTGGATCTTTCTCTACACCTTCGGGCTCATGACATCCCTATTCATTATCCGGATATAAAATCAGGAGCAAGATGGCAAAAAGAATTTAGCAGACAGGCTGCAAGTTCATTCATTGGTATTACATCAGCCGACTACTGTATTGCACAAACCGCTACCCTGACCATGAAAACCCGCGTCGGGCAACCCCGATGCGTTTCACTTCTTCCATCTATCCACATCGCAGTTATAAAGCTGGAACAGATTCTTTCCGACCTGAAAGAGTTATACACGCTGCTAAAATGGGACCCCGATGAACAGGCCGAAGGTATTACAGACTGCATGACTTTTATCACCGGCCCTAGCAAAACGGCAGATATTGAGGCAACCCTTGTCGATGGCGCCCACGGCCCAAGGGAACTTTATCTTTTTGTTCTTAACTAATTTAACGGTTCCCCAGGACCTGTAGATCAACCCAATTTCTTAGTTCTAACTCTCTAATGTCGGAACTTATGATATCATCTTGAATATCCAGCTTATTTCTTAGAGATTCCGATTTCGGATTATTATGCAGCTTTTTTAAATCTGAAGCATATTCCTTTACCATTTGCTCTGTTTCAAAAAATCCTTCCTTCACCAGGGGAGTGGCACGTGCGGAAATCAATCGAGACATTTCAAATAAATTGTATTCCGGATGATACTGTGTCGCCCAGAATGTTCCCTGATCAAATGTTACTTCGACTGCCTGAACAGTGGTATGATCATTGGTTGCTAACAACTCCACCCCTTGCGGTAACCTGGATACTTCATCAAGATGCATGATGAAGCCGTTAAACTTTTCAGGCTTTCCCTTTAGCATGGCTGATTGTTTGCCGGCTTCGGTCAAGCGAATATTTCTGGCAATTGACCACTCTCGTCCTTTTGGATTTTTCTTAATTTCACCTCCTGCAACCAGGCAGGCCATTTGAATTCCCCAGCAACTACCAAATGAGGGAACTCCGGTTTTAAAGATTTCCCGACAGAGTTCAATTTGTTGTAAAACTCGTGGGTCATCTGTGTGATAGATAGTTAAATCTGAACCGGTCCAAACATAACCGTCATAAGATTTCAATTCTGTTCCGGCCGGCAGCGTGTCCCCGACATCGGCAATAAAACAGATATCGATGGTAGCATTCGGCAGATATCGATTAAAAAAGCCCTTAAATAAATCATGGGGATGTCCTACATCGGAATGGTCGAAATTTTCCCGACTGGCTTTCGGATAACAGTTGAGAATACAAATATGAACTCGATTCGACCGGGTCATGATTGGCTCCTTTTAAAAAATCGATGAAAATTATTCAATTTGAATTATTTTTTATCTGCCATACCCCATTTCAGTCATGATTTGAGGATAGTCAGTTATCATTCCTGAGGCTCCAGCGTCGATAAATTGAATCATGTCATTTTTGTTATTAATATTATATAAATTGATTTTAATCTCTTTTTGGATCCTCAGCTACCTACACTTTTATTAGGAGACCCTACGAAGATCTCTCAGGTTATTGTAAACCTTGTGAGTAA
>JASJGP010000220.1:0-4414 GCA_033791485.1 Desulfobacterales bacterium
AAAAATCCCCAAACAACCGTTGTGGTGATAGATGAGGGTCAAACTGATAACTGGGGTATTGGCGGAGAGACGGCTACTATCAGAAGAAAACGTGGGCAATAAATAACTAATAAGAATACCAATTCTAATTACATGGTTTTGCGTTCATTATTAATTGGGTGATTCGGGGATTATTGTTTTGTTTGGCGTAGTCCAAAGCCGTTTGACCATCAGAGTCCTTTATTTTTACATCGGCACAGTGATCAATTAATATGCGTGCGACATATTCATGGCCGAATTTGACCGCATAAATCAACGCGGTTTCTCCGGAAACGTTTTGGGTATTTAGATCTGCCGAATGCTCGATTAGTTTTTGAACCACCGTATCATAACCATCAAGAGCCGCAAACATTATTGCAGAGGTGCCTGACCGGTCCTTGGTATTCACCTGGGCGCCATTTTTCAACAGGTCTGTCACAACATCCAGATGCCCGTTGTTAGCAGCGAACATCAGGGCGGTGGAGCCGTGCCGGCTTTGTTCATTAACCCTGGCCTTCTTTGCCAACAGCATTTGGGTGATTTTCACATGTCCAAACTGTGCTGCCTGCATCAGGGCAGACCATCCTGCTTTTTCCGTTATATTGACATCGGCACCTTTTGCAAGCAACTCACGAGCGATGTCCGTGTGGCCGTTAAATGCGGCTTTGATTAAAGCGGTCCAACCAGATTTATCGGTGTAATTAACATCTGCACCGCGGCCAAGGATTTCTTTTACCTTGGCCAGATCACCTAACTCTGAAGCTTTAATGAGGGATTCGGAAAGCGGGTTGGCAAAAGTGTGGGTTGCCATCTGCAGGAACGATATCAGAAACAACATGATGAGGATTAAAAAATAAGATCCATGGCGTATCATTTTCTTCTCCTTCAAAATGATAACAATTTCCTTTTTGATATCGAATCCGCAAAAATTTAAGGATGCAGAATATAACCGGCTGAAACCCAATACGTTTTGGGACCTGCAACGCAACGATAATTCTCATTATCATAAATACAATTACCATTATTATACCGTATAGAGGCTTCTATGTCAAGGCATGATTTTGCTGTAAACTGGCTAAAATTAAGGGCTTTTAGGCACAAAATTATGTCTGCCTTGCGTCTCCTTATATTGAATTCATTAACTGACACTCTTTTTCCCGATTTTGGGATAAACGGCAACTTCAGCGATCCGATCAGGTGATCCAGGGACAAAAAGCACATCGTTTGCATAAATTAGCAGGTACCGGTAATCGGCTTTTAAAAAATTCCGAAAACGATGTCGCATTGCCTGACCCCGCCCATAATTTAACCTTGATTTCAAACAATTGATATATTAGAGATTAATATGATGATTTTAGAAGCATCGTTAAATATTTTCTCCAAAAGGTATGCCGTATCTTAAATAAATCCTGCAATCTGAGCTTTGATACGAGACCTTCAAAAAGAAAAATTACTAATTCGAGGTAAATAATGCTGATAGATTATAATGTCTCTCAAGACGGGCTAAGAATAGAGTCTTTTCCAAAGGGTGTATTAGATATAAAAGCAACAATGGATTACTTTGGTAAATTAAAAAATGATAAAAAAATAAAGCAAGGTGCGATTGAAATTGTTAATTTCAAGGATGTTTCAGATTTCCAAATCTCTTATCTTGAAAGCGAAAAAATCTCAAGAAGTTATAAAGAACCAAAAGCGCTTAAAAAAATAGAGGCCACAATATTTGTTTGCGAAACAGATTTGGCATTTGGAATTGGGAGAATGCTGGAGGCGGTTCATGGAATAGCAAACCCAAACCATAAAGTTCTGTTGGTAAGATCAGAAAATGAGCTCGAAGATGTAATACAACAGGTCTAATCATTCACGCTTGTGTAAAATGGGTTATCAGGAAGGCACTCATGCTTAACGCAAAAAGCCGTGGTTATACTGTCGCATGAACCGGTTTTAAATTTACCATAAAATTTTCTCAAACGATGAGCAGCAGAGCCAGCAGAATCTATACGGTGATCGGTTCTGCCAAAACCAACATTACCATCGATCACACATTTTTATATATGATATCATTATGTTATAAAGTTTACACAAAAAGAACTATACGGCTACTAGGCCGTCTCATCTATGTTAGGTTTCCAGGTTATAGGATAGATTGTGGTGAAAGAGTCTAAAGCAATCTTTTAGCAAACTCATGAAAGCGATTGTATACACAAAATACGGACCACCGGATGTTCTTCAGCTCAAAGAGATAGAAAAACCCACTCCCAGGGACAATGAAGTACTGATAAGAGTATATGCCACAACAGTAACCGCAGCGGACTATAGAATACGAAGTTTCACAGTCCCTATCGAGTTCTGGCTTCCCGCACGAATAGCTTTTGGTCTCATAAGACCAAAAAATTCTATACTAGGGGCTGAGCTATCCGGAGAAATTGAAGCAATCGGCAAAGATGTAAAACTATTTAAGAAAGGTGACCAGGTTTTTGGAATTGACGGTAGCGTTTTGGCGCTTATGCAGAGTAAATATGCCGGTCTGAAAAAGGGGTGCTGGCAAAAAAAACGGCCAATATGACCTATGAGGAAGCCGCTGCCATTCCTTTTGGGGCACATACCGCATTATTTTTCCTTAGAGATAAAGGAAACGTTCAAAGCGGACAAAAAGTACTTATCTATGGCGCTTCTGGAGGGATAGGTACAGCTGCGGTACAGCTTGCCAGATACTTTGGGGCAGACGTGACCGGGGTATGCAGTACTACGAATTTAGAATTGGTAAAATCTCTGGGAGCCGATAAGGTAATTGATTACACTAAAGAGGATTTTACAAAAAGCGGTGAGACCTATGACATTATTTTTGACACGGTAGGCAAGACTTCGTTTTCACGTTGTAAAAACTTGCTAAAGCAAAAAGGAATCTATCTTGCCACTGTCTTTGGGCTGCAAGAGCTTGTTCATATGTTATGGACTTCAATGATAGGCAGCAAGAAAGCAATATATACGGTAGCAACCGAAAGAACTGAAAATCTCATTTTCCTCAAAGAGCTTATTGAGGCGGGAAAATTAAAACCGGTCATAGATAGACGCTATGCGTTAGAACAGACTGCCGAGGCTCACCGGTATGCTGAAAAAGGACACAAAAAGGGAAATGTAGTAATAACTTTGGGACATAATAACAAAACTTAACAAAGCGTCAGCCGGTGTGAATAGTCAATTCCTTGAAAATGCGATTCAATAATTTCAATAAGTTATAAAACAGAAAAGGTTAAAAAACAGGGCTTTTATACAGTTTCAAATGAACCAGACGGGGAGATGATCCTGCATTATAACTATTTCGGAGGGATTGAACATGGAGTGTTTGATGGATCACATCGTTTTGAATGTGCAAGATGTCAAAAAGATGATCACATTTTATTCGAGGGTACTTATGTTAGCGCCTGAACGCCTGGAGGAATACAGCGCAGGGGACGTGCCATTTCCGTCTGTGCGACTGAATTCGAATACGATCATCGACCTGTTTCCGAAAAAGATGTGGCAGAAAAGCGATCGGGCTGAGCAGGGTGGTGAGAACTTGAACCATTTTTGTATTACCTTGAATAAGGGAACATGGCAGGACCTTTTCGAGCGGCTTAAGGCCAACAATGTCACCATAGAAGAAGGACCTGTGCCACGCTGGGGTGCGCACGGTACTGGTACGTCGATCTATTTTCGGGATCCGGAAAGCAACCTAATCGAAGCACGGTATTATGATGGCCAAAATAATTCAGAGAAATGTCTCCTTGGATCTTAAAAGGTAAAGCTGTTTTCGGGGTATTTCACCCAGATTATATTCGCATAACAATGCCAGTGCAACTGACACCAAAAGTCGAGGCATTTCGAGCTGTTAGGTTTGAATAAATGCACTGCTCATCTAAAAATTAAGTGTAAGCTTTCGGCGCAGGTGAATAGCGGTGTCACCTATAATACTGAGGAATAGAATGCTTAAAGTCTCTAATGCTTCAAAAGAAATAAATAATCCGCAAGTCGTTGCTGTTTTCAAATCTTATCCCAAAAAAATAAGAGCCAAATTAATGTTTCTTCGTCAATTAATATTGGAAACAGCTTCTGAAACAGAGGGAGTTGGAGAATTAGAAGAGACTCTTAAGTGGGGGGAACCAAGCTATTTAACACCAAAAACAAAAAGTGGAAGCACCATCAGAATTGATTGGAAAAAAACTCAGGAAGAACAGTATGCAATGTATTTTAAATGTACAGCGAATCTGGTTGTTGCATTCAAAGAAAGATTTCCAACTGAATTCAAATATGGAGGAAATAGGAGTATTATTTTCAAAATAGATGATGAGATCCCTGTAAAGGAATTAAAAAGCTGTATTTCATTAGCCTTAACTTATCATCGGAATAAAAAATTAGG
>JASJGP010000221.1:0-3794 GCA_033791485.1 Desulfobacterales bacterium
TAAACTTGCTGAGCGCTACGGTTTGCTGAAAACAGGTGGCACAGATTTTCACGGTTCTTTGAAGCCCGATATTCAGCTGGGATCCGGGAGGGGAGATTTTGCTGTGCCTTATGAAATTTATGAAAAACTAGTAAGGGAATAGTGCTTTTATTTTTATCATATTTGAAACAGTTTATATTTATGAAAAACCGCATTCAGGCAATCCGATTTTAAGACGTGTCGAACTCAGACACAAGTAAGCGTAAAGAAATAACAGGTGCAATCCTTTTATAAAAAGCTTGCTAAGCGAACATATTTTTTACCTTACACATAAAATGTGCTTGTTTGTTGTTCTTTCTTAGCGCTTACTAACACCTTCAAACAGCGACCCGCCTTAAAATCGGATCACCTGAATGCTCATTTTCGCATATTTTTTAATAGACTAAATTAATACAGTTTGACATAAAAATGAATAATCATACTGTAAGAATATATTATATAGGAATGGGAAATGACTAAAATTTTCCATGAAAACACTCAGAGACAAAGGCGTGGTTGGTAATAATAAATCACGCTTTTTTTGTTTTTTAAAAGAGATTTTTTAGACATGTCTGCAACAGTAGCCGATATAGTAAAGGCAATGGAAACAATTGCTCCAAGCAATCTGGCTGAAGACTGGGATAATGTCGGATTGCAAGTGGGCCAGAAGAACTGGCCGGTAAAAAAAGTCTGGGTTTCACTTGATCCTGCTTTAGATGTTGTTTCAAATGCATGTCAAAATGATGCAGATATATTAATTACACATCATCCGCTGATATTTAAGCCTTTGCGTTCAATCGATTTCGGCACGCCAACGGGATCAATTATCCATATGGCTGCTCGGCATAAGATGGCAATTTTTACGTCACATACTAATTTGGACATAGTAACCGAAGGATTAAACGATGTGCTTGCTGAAGCTATAGGACTTAAAAGACTGGAAGTGCTCGGCAAACCTGTAGAAGATGAAAAAATCAAGCTTGTAATATATGTGCCTGAGGACTATGAGAAAAAAATATTAGATGCAATTTTTCAGACAAAGGCGGGAAATATAGGTGAATATTCAGCCTGTACATTCAGAAATAGAGGAGAAAGTACATTCAGGCCAGGATCAATGACGACTCCTTTTATGGGAAAGACCGGTGAAATTACCGGTACAAATGAAATCAGAATCGAAACTGTTGTACAAAAAGATGATCTTTCAGACGTAATTGAATATGTAAGATCCCATCATCCTTATGAAACCATGGCATATGATGTATATCCGCTATTAACAAAAAAAAACCGTAATGGAATAGGGCGGGTCGGAGAGCTCGACGAAAAGATCGAATTAAAATCCCTGGCTCTAAAGATAAAAGAAAAACTACGATTAAAATATATAAAAATATCCGGTAACCAGAAAATGACTGTTAAAAGAGCAGCAGTATGCACGGGGAGCGGTTCCGGTATGATGAAATATTTTTTGTCATCAGGGGCTCAGGTATATATAAGCGGTGATTTGGGGTACCATGACGCAAGAGATGCACAGGCGGCTAACCTGGGTATTATCGATATTGGACACTTTGCATCAGAACATTTAATTGTTGATGTTATTGCAAAACGCCTTGAAAGGATACTGTCGGAAGCAGAAATGAATATTGAAGTTAAACCATACAGCCTTGAGGAAGATCCATTTGTGATCGTATAAAAAATAAGATAAAATGTAACAGTTCAGCGGTCTTGTCTTGGTGACTTAGTTGCTGGACCGTTACGATAAAATATATTGGAATTATTTAAATGCTGAAAATTACAAAGAAGCAAATAGATATTTTAGTAGAACTTCAGGAAATTGAGATAAAGACCGAAGTAATAAAATCGGAATTAAGCATGGTGGCTGGTAAACTTGATAAGCTTGATAACGAGCTAAAGGCTTTTGAAAGTGAAATAGATGAAGAAGAAAAGGTAATAAATGACTTTCAACAAAAGTATCGTTCAAGTGAAACAGATTCGCAGGTTAATAGTGCTAAAGCAGAGAAAAGCCAGGAGAAACTTAAATTTGTTAAGACAAACAAGGAATACCAATCTTCATTAAAAGAAATAGACGAAATAAAGGCAATTAATTCTAAAATTGAAGATGAAATGCTGCAATATCTTGAGAAGATAGAAACATCCGAAAAAAATATTTTGAAAAAGAAAGAGAGCAATTCTATTTTGGCTGAAAAGCTGAAACAAGAGAAAGGTATTATTATTCAGGAATCTGAGCAGGGGAAAAAAAAGGTTGCTCAGATTGAGGAAGAATGGAAAACTATTTCCCAAAAAATTGATCCTAAATTGCTGGAAAAATTTTCGGTAGTAAAGGAGATGGTAAGTGGTAGGGCGATAGCCGCTGTTAAAAACGCTGTATGCCTGGGATGCAACATGCAAATCCCTCCCCAGGCATATAATGAACTTCAGCGTACCGAAAAGTTAGAGTTTTGCCCACACTGTCAAAGGATTATATACTGGGAAAAATCATAAACCGGCCGGAGCAGCACAGACGATCGCTGGGTCATTTATAAGATTCAGAGGAAAGTCCGAACACCACAGGGCAGGGTGCTCCATAACGTGGAGTCGTGGTAACGCGAAGGAAAGTGCAACAGAAAGTATACCGCCCCGCAGTTATGCGGAGTAAGGGTGAAAAGGTGCGGTAAGAGCGCACCAGTTTCCCGGGTGACCGGGAAAGCTTTGTAAACCCCACCCGGTGCAAGACCAAATAGGGGAGTGCTTTAGGACGGCCCGTCCAAACTTCCGGGTAGGTCGCAGGAGATTCCGGGTAACCGGCGTCCAAAGATGAATGATCGTTACCCGGTTTGGGGTAACCCGGACCGGGCACAGAATTCGGCTTACGGGCTGCTTCGGCCGATTATTTAAAAATGATAAATAACAATAAGCTATGTAGTATTTCTTTTGTGGAAAAAGTAAGAATTTTTACTCACGATTATCTGAAATATTGCATATTCCTTTCCGATAAAGGTTCACAGCCTCATGTATCGAATAAAAAACTGTATTCTTCACTGATAGCAACCTCTCAGCTTCTTGAGGATTTTCTGGATTTTCATGGTGCCAAGAACAATAAAGACTGGTATTTTTTCAGAGAGCTTTCCGCTGCTGTCAGACACTTAAGTCTTGGATGCTATTCCCAGAAACATATTTTAAACCGGCTGTTATTTTACGAATTGGCGGATTGGGAGAAATTTAAAACAGAAGGGGAAGCTACATTTGACTTTTTAGTTAAGTCCTTAATTAAAATTGCACCGGTTATAATCGAAGAAGCAAAACGGCTAAATATTCCCATTCCGCAGGAAACATTCAGTGATGCTGATTTTCCTGGAGTTATTACAGGTGAGATGCTTGATTATGATATCGATGATGAGGATAAGGATCAGCAGAAAAAAAGCATTGTTAAAATTGCAAGTGAATTTATAGACATCGCAGGAAAGTTTGAGCAGCTTGGATTTTATGAACCTTATGATTTAAAAGAGATATTCACGATTGTTCCTGACAAAATAAATGAAGTAGAGGTAAGGCGATTTGAAATGCTGGTGCACAATCTCCAGTCTTCTTTTGATACATATGTGATACATGGTGGATACAGGTTTGGTAACAGGAAGCTTAAAGAGCTTCGGGGATACTTTTCAGCGGTTTTTCATCTTTTGCAGATAGTAGGCAGGATGCTTCATTTTTATGAAAGACACTTATATGAAGCGGGGTATAAAAATATCTATAAAAAAGTTCAGGATAGACTTTCTTTACTGATT
>JASJGP010000222.1:0-2548 GCA_033791485.1 Desulfobacterales bacterium
TCTTCTGGAGACGGAAACAACCTCGGTCAAGGAAATTGTTGATCTCATGCTTAAAACCATAAATCCTTGAGTTTTCGAAAAAAAGCTGGCACATTTTCTTGCAAGCGGCATGAAAATTGATTTGCACATATAATCCGTTAAAATAACGGCTATTTATGATCCTTTTCAGGTCATGCTGATAATTTCATGTCTTCCTTTTGGCAATGTTCAAACGGAATCACCTCTCTATGTTTTTTTCTTTTCCTCTCAATATCTTTTTTCTCAATGGCTAACCACCTCGGGATAAAATTTTCTTCATCTTGGATTCGACCTAAAACTGCCTTCAGATTTTCATATTGAGCCCGACGGACTATTGAGGGAATCGTTAATGATTCCTTTGACAATTTTTCAGCACTGCCTTGCTTGTAATTCTCAAAATGGAGGAGGGAGTCAATCCAGGACACCAGGCATAACGCTGTTGCTACGCCCTGTTCACTCCTGATAGTGGCTCCCTCCATATCTGTTAATTGTTTGGCATTCCTAAAAAATTCTTCAATAACCCATCTTTTACTATACGTCATGATAATCTTGGTGGATTCCCAGGTGAGTTCGTTGGTAAGAAGATATTTTGTGGTGTTTTTGACTGGATCTTTGCTTTCAACAACGCGGTGCTTGTCTGAAAAGGAATTTAAACGAACAGTAGCTATTTTCGTGTGATAAAGAATTTTTTCATTTTTCTCGGATTGATGATCTGCATCAAATCCGCATGCGGAGACAAGTGTAATTTTATTAAAATAATCCGGCAAGCTTATTGTTTCCGTTTGATTTTTCGTCTTTTTCCCTGTTGGAGTGAGTTTGGTCTCCTTGCAGGGAATTCTGACTTTATAACTCCGTTTTACTTCAATAACATAACTGAGCTGAAGCCTTTTAAGCCCTGCAATAAATGGCTCCATGCCAAACCATGAATCGGCTAATACGGTACTTTTGGGCAACCCCATTTTCAAAGCCCACTCTAACATTTCAAGGGCAAGGTCATATTTTGTTTTACATTCCTTCTGCTTTCCCCTTTGCCATGGCATATTGCCGGTTGCTTTTTGATATATGCGATAGGTTACCGGAAACTTAATCAAAGCACCATCATTGTAATACAAAAAAACTATACAGGTAGCTTTTAGATTCGTTTTCGCCGCATGATCAAACAATACGAAGACCCCATGAATCCATTTGCAAAAATTTGTATGATGTTTCATTGTATCATCTATGCAATAGTATCCTTCAGCAAGTTTATACATCTTCTGAAGCTGGGCAACGTAAAGCATTTCCATTTCCGGAATATAAAATTTAGCGTCGGACAATAAATATGAAAGCGTGCTCACACTCTTCTCTTTTAGCCACATGCGGCTTATTTCTGTGAGATTAAATTTAGCACCCAGTACTAATGCGGTTGCTATTAAAGTTAGATTGTTAAATTGAATATTGGTTAGAGCTGGCTGAAGAAATGACAAACCGGTTACAATAAATGGAAGTCGTTTGGCGCATGGAATTTTCATCATCGTGTTCAATCCATCATAAAAATTGTTTATGGTATAGTATGCCAAATTATTATTTCACATTGTATTGCGTTTGTTTCTAGTTATTTTTCGAATACTCAAGTATATATAGTTCTCCATTTATAGAGACATCAGCAGGAACAGATATTTTGGTGTTTTATGGATGCGATTTTAAATGGCCATGTCGTACTTTCCGTACACGCGGAAACTTCATCGTAAAAATAAAAAATGGCCAACCCCTCTATGTCGAAGGATTGGCCAAGGAATTTTGAAAAGCTTGTTTATTAAGCCATTAGCAGCTTTTCAACCATTTTTAAGTCATCGTCTTTGCAATTTTTAACGATGGTCAGCGCATTACAGAGCCGCTCTATCTCTTTGTGGCGGCGCGGTTTGAAATTCTTCTTCAAAAACTGTTTAAGCATATGGATATTGTCACAATGGATAAACGCCTCTCTGGCAAAATGTTCTGTGACCCAAAAATTGTGCCGACCCAAAAAATAGGTCATGGCGGGTCCCTTTAAATTATAAATATCTGAGAAAGATGTATCTTTGCAAAACGGGCAGGGGCAGTCATTGTCATAATGGTTCTCAAAAATGGCATTGCCAAGGTATTCTGAAGACAAATCAAGATGGTTGATGAAATTGCCGGTCTTAGCCATTTTTTGCCAGGTGGTCGCATCAAGAGAGGTCCACCCAAACAGAAGCCTTGCAACAAAAGCTGCCAGGGCAATAACCATCGGTTTTGTCGTTCCAAGGATATGGACCTTATCTACCCCTTGCTGATAAAAATACACCATAAATAATGCCAGTTTTTCAATCGACATATTTCTAATCGGAAGGCTGACACCATCGAAATTTACGCCATGAATACTTTTCCAGAAGAACTGAAGTTGCTCCATGTTGTACGCTTGGATTGGAACGAAAAACTCCGTTTCAGGACAGTATTGTTCTCTGGCTGCCGCACTTTCCCATGTCCAACGTATATTATAGCCAAGCTTTTTCGTGTATTCTGTATATTG
>JASJGP010000223.1:0-4887 GCA_033791485.1 Desulfobacterales bacterium
CCCCTGTCTTTATTTAAAATTTGACCTAAGATTTGATCGGACGCCAATGAACAGGCACCCCATCCTGACCTTTGTGGGGATGGGGTGCCTGTGATGTGGCTTCCTTTGTCTCGAGAAGCATTGTTTTTATGAAACAGGAAAAACGAAAATTTAAAATCAAGCTGGATTACCTGACAAGCCCGGGATACCTGGATGGCCCGGACGGTCGCGAAAATGCCGGTCTTCCAAAAGGGGGGCCCCATAGAGTCATCACAGACATGGGGGTTATGGGCTTTGATGATGAGAGCAAACGCATGTTTCTGGAAGGATATTATCCCGGGGTAACCCCGGAAGATATCCTTGAAAAAATGGAGTTTGAAATTGATATTTCCCGGGCCAGCGAGGTCCTCCCTCCCACCCTGGCAGAGCTGACATTGCTCAGGGAAAAATGTGATCCGGATCGGCTTATATTGTAGGGAAACACTGTGGTTTAAGACCCGGGTGTTAAAAGAATATTACACCCTTCGTGGCTGGAAGTGTTGAGGGAATATAACTTGGGATATCACTGAAATTTAAAATCAGGAGTAAAGAATGCATACCCGTCAAGACATAAGCAGTTTTGTTTCAGCCGGATCAAAAATCATTCAGAAAGCCAATGAAGTGAAGCTTGACACGAGCCTGTTGTATGAAACTGTGATCGATCTGGCTTCGGAAGGGCTTATTACGGCCAGTTCCATCAACCAGGCAGCCTGGATTTTTCTAAACAATTTGGGACTTCCCGGCTATTATTTTGAGACGATTACAAAAATGTCTTTGAAAAACATTCTGGCTTCCATTGCCCGAGGGATCAAAAATAAAAGCGGAAAAGTGGAACTGCATTCCTGGGTAGCAGGCATGGATTTCGACACTCTATCTCCGGAAAGTCAGTACCAGCGGGTCAGGATTGCTACCCAAAAGACCCGGGACAACATGGAAAAGATGCTGGGGCATGAACTGACCGGTCGGAGGCGGGATTATTATTATAATCCTGACAGTGAGTATTATACCCACATTTTTTGGCCGGAAAAGGTGAGCGATTTCAGCAAAGAGCAATTTGAAACATCCCGGTTTCTTTTTAACATTGACCCGGATTTTAAATCCACCCCTCTTGCGACCCGGAAACGGTATGAGAAATTCCTTGATTTGCTATCCCGGTCCGTGATTCCCCCCATTGAAGTTTTTAATCTTTCCGATATCGGGGAGACCCGATTCATGTTCAATTCAGATTTTAAACAGCCCCAGATCAATGTGCTGCGTAAGCTGTTCTCTGACCATGGCCTGCCGATTACTCGTGCCTATTGGGAGCCCTATTACACTGAGACCGGTGTGGTGTCCTCAATTTGTTCACTCTATATTAAAGGCGAAGTATCCCGGAAAAAGGAAACAGATCTTACCGATAATCTCCGGTCATTCTTAAGTTTTTGTGTTTCTGATGTAACCCGGCTTTATGTGGATGACCAGCTGACATTCAAGGAAATGCTTTTCGCAGGTAATGCAGTTAATTTTGTTCACATGTTTATTTTTAAGGAAAGGGGCATCAAGGGTGACCGTCATATTTTGGGGCAACTCACTGACATAGATAGCCAGGAAGCTTTTTCGGAACGCGTCCATGAATCTAATAAATTTACCTATGTGGAAAAACTTATCATAGATGTTGTCCTGGCCAATCCAGATCTGATTCAATTCCTTTATGAGCTGTTCGAAGAAAAATTTAACCCTGCGGTCACCAGTGAACCAGATCCAGATCATCTTGATGAAAAGGAAAAGGAATTCGACCACATTATAGCTTCTCGGTTCATGGATTATGCGGTTGGCTATGATATTTTCAAGTTTATGTTCAAGTTTATTCCGGCCATATTCAAAACCAATTTTTACAAACCGGAAAAACGCTCCTTTTCATTCCGAATGGACAACCGGGTTCTGGACCCCATGGTATTTAAACAGCCCGTTTTTGGGGTTTTCTTTGTTAACGGTCATTATGCCCAAGGTACCCATTTAAGGGCCGATGACATTGCCAGGGGTGGACTCCGAATGGTCCGAGTCACTCCTTCGAATTATGCCAGGGAACTGGATAATGCTGTCCTGCTCAATTATGCCTTGGGGCCCAAAGCCCAGCGCTTAAAACATAAAGATATCTGCGAGAGCGGTTCCAAAGGAGTTGTGGTCCCACATGTCATTTATGCGACCTGCGGTCTGGATGCGATTTATGATTATACCGAAGGCATTATGGACCTGATGCTGCCTGATATTGCTATTCGGGATTATTACGGAAAACCGGAAATGATATTTTTCGGGCCCGATGAAGGCACGGCTCCTTTCATGGATAAAGTGGCATTCCGTGCCAGGGAGAAAGGATACACCTATTGGCGGACTATTACTACAGGCAAAAGTTTCGGTATCCCCCACGATACATACGGAAAACTCGACAACGGGGATCTGTTTGGTTTGATCCCAGCCGGTGAAAACGGCACCGAACTCCAGATCAATGGAGAACAAGTGGTTCTTACAACGGATATGGAAAAAATTTACGATCATATCGGTGGCCGGGTAGAGATTTCAGGTATGACCACTACCAGTGTCATGGGGGCTTTCAGGACGTTAGTCAAGCATTACGGTGAACAAGAAGAAAACTTGAACCTGATGATGACTGGGGGGCCTGACGGTGATCTAGGAAGCAATGAAATCCAGTGCTATAAGGGCAAAATCTGCCTGATAATTGACGGAGGTTCTATTCTTTATGACCCTGATGGTCTGGACAAAAAAGAATTAATGAAAATTGCTTTCATGCGCCATACCTCCCCTAGGGCCAATTCCCTGGCCTATCCCATAGACATGTTGGGAACCAATGGGTTCAAAGTTCCCCTCAAGGGGGAAAATATTAATCTTCCTGACGGAACCGTGGTGAAGGACGGTGCCTTATTCCATCGTAATTTTATCACCAATCCCGCCAGTCGTAAATACATTGAACAGGCTAATATCAGGGCTTTTATCCCCTGCGGCGGGTTCAAGGACACCATTAACCACGACAATGTTAGGGCCTTTACGGAACTATTTAAAGAATTGTGCTTTGTTGTCGAAGGGGCCAATGTATTTTTTGATGACGCCTCAAGGCGGTTTATTGCAAGGGAAACTTCCATTAAGCAGATAAAGGACAGCTCCGCTAATAAGGGAGGGGTCTTTTCTTCGGCTGTAGCTGAAGTCCTCACTGCATTTTTGTTTGAAGACGATTATGAAAAAAATCTCATCGAAAATCCTGGCAACCGCTGGGAGCTGATCGAGGATATCATCTCCTTGGTCAATACCTATGCGGCCCTTGAAACAAATATTTTGATCAAACTTCATGAAGCTGATCTCAAGGTGCCGTTATTTGTCCTGTCAGAAAAAACCAGTGAGCAGATTTTTGCCTTTCAGAAGATTGTTGACCGGAATATCGATGCCATACTGACCGAAAAAGACTTGCTTTGGCAGATCATGCGATCCTATATTCCAAAGAGTCTGATTGAGAAATTGGGCAGAACAACCATCCTGGATATTATGAACCGCAAAAAATTGACTGCTTACAGAAATGCGATTATCAGTAAAAAAATAGCGTCCAAGGCCTTTTACAAGCATGGGATGGAATGGTCAGATCATGTGAAAAACGCGGATAAGGATTTTATGGGGTCCATAAACGGCCTTTTTGAGAATTAATCAGAGAATTCATTTCAGCCGAGCTAGGTACGTTTATTGTCTTATCTGGCTTTGGCTTTTTATTAATCTTTAATAGATATTTTGCCAGACAAAACTTCAATCCAATTTTGACCAGGAACAGTCAAATTATTTTTCGTTATGCTGTTATCCCACCGTCAACTGACCAGGTCGCACCTGTTACAAAATCCGATATGCCGGAAGCTAAAAAACAAATTACCGATGCCACTTCTTCAGGTCGCCCTAATCGCCCAACAGGATACGATCCTGTTAGAGTTTCCAAATACTTTTCCGGATCGCTCCTTGTCTTAAGATCCTTATCAAGCATCGGGGTTGTAATATCACCGGGACAGACACAATTAACACGAATCCCATGGGAAGCTAAATCTAATGCCAAGGCTTTTGAGAAAATGGTCAAGCCTCCTTTTGAGGCACAATAAGCTGATGATAATTTATTTGCCTGCAACCCTGCATCAGATGAAATATTAATGATAGTCCCGCTCTTATTATTTTTAAGGAAAGGAACCGCATATTTACATACAAAAAAGGGGCCCTTAAGGTTGATATCCATCATCCAATCAAACTCTTTTTCTGTGACGTTTTCTATGGGATTCGAATTAAAGACGCCAGCGCTATTAATGACAATGTCAAGTTTGCCAAATTGTTCAACTGCTGAGTTTATAGCTTTTTTACATTGGACTGGTTTTGATACGTCTGCCTTAAGAAACCTTGATTTTTGACCCAGTCCCCCCAATTGTCTGATGGCATCTTCTCCCTTGACTTCATTTCGACCGATCAAAAGGACTTTGGCACCCCCGGCAAGGAGCATCCGAGCAGTTTCGTATCCAATGCCGGAACTGCCCCCGGTTATGATAGCCACTTTATCTGAAAAATCGAACGGACACTTATGAATAACTGCTTCTGAGGCCATCTGCAATCCTTCCTTTTTTATCAACGGGATTTTTGAGCCATCTGTTGGTAACTTGTGTCGATTATTCTATTATTTCAGCCAGATTCTGTTTAAAGGTCATATTGTCAATGGCTACCTGGAAAACAATAGTTGATGTGGCCTGGGCTTCTGGAATTTTCATCTGTCGGTCTGTGTATTGTGAAATAATGATCTTTAATGCTTTGATTTTGTCTTCCATTTTTTCTATAAACTCCACCTTGCCTGTGCCAATA
>JASJGP010000224.1:0-3310 GCA_033791485.1 Desulfobacterales bacterium
CTATTAAGCCTCCATTTTTACAAATATTTCAATCCAACCTTTAAAGTATTAGCAAAAATTGTTCCACAATACCCACATTAAGATATTTTCTATAAAATCAAGCTTTTAAGGCTTATAAAATATTTTAAACACCTATTTTTATCATAAAATGTCTTATTTAGTGCAAACAATAAGTACATTTATGTGCAGCAAACAATCATGCTAAGATCATATTATATGAGCAAAATCGCTTTTTATCACATCAAGCAGCTCTTCACCTATGGCAAGACCGATATCTATAAACTGTGGACCGTACTTTTTACCGGTTTTTGTCCGGAAAGTAGTTTTTATTTTAGCAAGCCCTTCCATTCTCTTTGGATAACGATCAATAAATGTTGCAAAGGGGGGGTTGAAAAACAGTACCATATCCCAGACAGTATCCATAAAATTATCCGGTCCCCACCTGAATTTATCCGCATCATACAGGCAGTCGGAGACAAGTGCGCCATCAGCGGTGCTTATCGCAGCATTACTTTTAAAGGCTTCATGATTATGTATGGCATTGCATATATCATTAACCTCATCCGGCGAAACCGGATATGTTTCAAGTAATTTCCTGGCAAAGATCGCTCCCTGTATGGCATGATCTTTTCGTTTACGCTTTATATCATGGAGAAGACCGGCGCACTGAACAATACACACTTTGCGACGGTAAAGGTCTTCAGAATATTTTTCGAGAGAACCTTCAATGATCATCAATGCCCCGGCATCAAGGGCTACTTTGATTGAATGTTTCATTCCATGACCGAAATCATCTTCTATGTTGGCGGCAACATATGATTTCAGCCTGGTGATAACAGGGTCGGTCTCAAAATAATGGCGGGACAATTCGATTTCTCCGGTAAAGTCTTTGTAAAAGTCCGGAGTGGGAAAACGGCAAACAATTTGACGGGCTCGTTTGCGAATACGAGCGTAGATAGGCATCATCTCTTCGTATAATTTATTTTAATTTTACCGTTATAAAAGGAAACAGACATATCGGATTTTCATGTCTCGGGCCTCTTTTATTTATGGCACAATAAAAAGGTGAAAAACTATGCAGAGAGCGAAAAAGCTCTGCCGCATACCTTCCACTTGCCATCTTCTTTTATGATATTCAACGTCTCATCAACTTCATAGGTTTCGCCAATAAAGAATAATTTACCAACAATTGTAAAAAGCGGGTTTATTAAACGTTTTCTTTCACAGGTTATCCTGATTTTAGCCTCTGACTCATCCTCGCTGATGATATCGGTTTTTACATGGTACAGCATACTTCTCATATAATTTAATTTAAAACCAAGATTCTGAGCCTCCTGGGCAACCTGATTGATATATTTTTCTACAATATTTTCTTCTTCCATAAGTTCATTGCAGAGATATTCAGACATGGAGGCATCAAGGCTAAAATATGCTTTTGTAAATTCAACAGCCGTTTTGCCAGGAGTGCTCCTTGTGTCCGCCATACCAAGTAAAAGTTGCAGGATTATTCCAAAAAATACCACCAGTACTACCCCTGTGATTCTGTTGTCTTTGGCCATCTATCCTTCCTCCTTTTAAAATCTTTGAGACCTTTGCAAAACGGCACTTTTTAAAAGCCTCTCTTTTACAAGCTTTAAGGGAAATATCAACTATAAAAATGTGCAAATAGCATGAAAAAATATTTTAGACAAGGCCTTTTCCTGTCTTAACTACAATTCAGACACTACAGTTACATGTTGTGGCCCGAAGGTGGCGGATTGGACCTTTGGTAAGTTTTTATATTTCCTTTCCTATGACCGACCTGATCATTAACCTGGTAATGCTGCAATAGATCAGTAACGGTAAATACTATAGGTGTAAAAAAATACGACATATGCTGTAACTAATTGCATCAATTGCTTAACCCCTTGATATTAATAGATTACAGCCAAATCTTTTTCTTCTGTCCTACCAAAGTGTAGCCGATTTAATCGTATTTACTTTTTTACCGGAAACACGTTGAGAAAGAACAACGGAGCCTTAATTTATAAATCCTGTAAAATCAGTGGGATAAAAATTTATTAGTGTGAATATTCTCTTTTGGTATCATCGTTGCAATACAATTAGACAAACAAGCTTTCCAATTAAGAAAGTGTGGCGGAAATTTAATCTTCTGTAAAAAGAAGGAAGGAAAGGAGGTATCTAAAATGAGACCTTATATCAAATATTTGAAAGAAAAATATCATGGTACATCCCGTTTATGCCTTCATAACACTGGCGGGCATACAATTGTCCCGAAGATTTGCATACTGAATTACGAATGCAGTCATTGCGCCTTTGACCAATGGCTGGATAATCTTAAAGGGGCAGAAATCAATAGAGAAAAGGGCGTTTTAAGGGATGTTCTTCTTAAGGCTGCTTAAAAAAAATATTGACCTATAAAGTAACTCTGCATCGATCTTTGATGGTTTATCATTCTTTTTCCGGGTTCGAGCCAGTTAAGGTCAAGAAAGGGGGTATGCAATGAAAACAAATAGAGAAAGTGAAAAAACAAGGGAGAAAAAAAAGAAGGTGATCGGATTTCAGGTACTGGAAAATGAATGTATCTGGATGAAGGCAGGGGTGGTCAATTTCCGGCTTTGCGATTGTGCATATGACTGCAACAACTGTTCCTTTGATAAAGGGATGCGGCGCGCAATGGGTTTAAAAAAGAGTTCCGGGGCAGAAAATGAATCACCGGCATGGGTTGAATACTTAAAACAAAAATATCATGGTTCATCCAGACCATGCAGGCACGCCTTAACAGGACGCATCAATGCTCCGAAAATCTGTACACTTAACTATGAATGCTACCATTGTCCTTTTGACCAGATGCTTGATGAAAGTGATCTTGTTCATCTGTCAGATACACCGGCCTACAAACTGGCGTCGGGTTATAAAATGGCTGACGGCTATTATTACCATATGGGCCACAGTTGGGCACGTTTCGAACACGGAGGACGGGTGCGGGTTGGACTTGATGACTTCGTTAACAAGCTTTTCGGTGCGTTTGGATCCGTTATTCTTCCTCCGCTAGGAGGAATTCTGAAACAAAATCAGGTAGGATGGACTGTCGAGCGCGATTCAAATCAGGCTGCGGCCTTATCTCCGGTGACAGGCACCGTTCTTGCCGTAAATCGCAAGGCCGAGAGGAGCATCCCGAAATTACCCACGAAGATCCTTATCACGAAGGGTGGCTCTTTATGATAGAACCTCATGTTCCCAAAAAAGATTTAAAGGGGCTGTATTTCGGAAAAGAGAGTTTTAAATGGATGGAGCAAGAAGGCCAAAA
>JASJGP010000225.1:0-4457 GCA_033791485.1 Desulfobacterales bacterium
CTTGCACCGAATCTTCTGACATGCCATTGCGTTGTACTGACGAATGGAGATATCTCACTTTTACGACAATTCGATGTAAAGGTTGCACACAACCCTGAAAGTAATATGAAACTAGCCTCAGGCATTGCACCTATTCCAGAGCTGTTAAAAGAAGGAATCTGTGTCGGACTGGGAACCGATGGGTGTGCAAGTAATAATAATCTTGACCTTTTCCAGGAAATGGATACTGCCGCCAAGCTTCACAAGGTAAATACGTTTGACCCGACAGTCATGGACTCTACCACACCACTGAGAATGTGTACCATTGAAGCGGCACGTGCACTCGGTCTGGGAGAAATCACAGGCTCCCTTGAAGTCGGCAAGAAAGCAGATATCATTGTACTGGATACAAAAAAACCTCATCTAACCCCGATGTATAATCCAGCCTCACACCTTGTTTATTCTGCAAGGGGAAGTGATGTTATAACAACCATAATAAACGGTGAAGTAGTCATGGAAGACGGAAAACTCCTTTCACTCGACCTTGACAAAACTATGGATGATATAAGAAAGATTGCGGAGAGTATAAGAAGATGAAAAAAGAAACTTTACATTTGCTCATGCTCAAAGATAATCCCGATGATGCAAAACTGGCGGCAAAGGCCATTGAAAGTGATGAATTTACTATAGAATGGAACAGGGTGGATACGGAAGAATCATTTAGAAAAGCCCTGGATGAAAAACCGGACTTAATCCTTGCCGATTACAGCCTGCCAACCTTTGACGGTATGTCTGCCTTGAAAATAAAGGAAGAAACAGCACCTGAGATCCCGCTGATTATCATTTCAAGTACAATCGGCGATGATGCTGCAGTTGAGTGTTTAAAAGCCGGAGCAACCGATTATGTTCTAAAAGACAAAATATCTCGTTTGGGGCAGGTAATAAAACGGGCCCTTAAGGAAGCAGAAACATACAAAAAACGCATGCGGGCCGAGGAAGCTCTGCTAAAAAGCGAAGAGAACCTGCACCAGGTGCAAAAGATGGAGGCCATAGGAACACTGGCAGGGGGTGTAGCTCACGATTTTAATAACATACTTATGGCTATTCAGGGAAACGTCGATATTGCTTTGATGGACGTTGAAAAAGACAATTCTGTGTATCTGAACCTTATGGAAATTCGAAAAGCATCGAAACGCGCTTCCGACCTTACTCGACAACTCCTGCTTTTCAGCCGCAGGCAGCCAATGGAACAAATCCCTCTTGATCCTAACGAAATAATTAAGAACCTTTATAAAATGCTAAACCGTTTCATCGGTGAAGATATTGTTCTAACAGTTGATCCGGCAAGCGATATTAAGATGATTAAAGGAGATGCCGGAACTATAGAGCAAGCGATAATGAACCTTGTAGTCAACGCCCGGGACGCCATGCCTGGTGGCGGAAAGATTTTCCTCGAGACCAGAAATGCACTTTTTAACGAAGAAGATTGCAAGCTTTACAGTAACGCAAAACCTGGGGAGTTTGTCTGTTTTTCAGTTCGTGATAACGGAGAAGGCATCGAACCATCCATTTTAGACCGTATTTTTGAACCTTTCTTTACAACAAAGGCACAAGGGAAAGGAACCGGGCTGGGGCTCTCAGCAATATATGGTATTGTCAAAAAACACGGAGGGTGGATAAACGTAGAAAGCATACCTGATGACGGAGCCACCTTTAAAATATATCTACCGGCCATTTCTGTAAGTTCTGAACAAGAACAGCAACCCCTTGTTTCACAGGAAGAATTCAAAGGCAACGGAGAACGAATTTTACTGGTCGAGGATGAAGAAGTGGTAAGAAATCTCCTTGTCGAAATGCTAACCGGGAAAGGATATAAAGTTATTTCTGCGACCACTGCAAGAGAAGCACTTAATATCTTTAAAAAAGAGAAAGGTGCCTTTGACCTTGTTTTTAGCGATGTGGTTCTGCCTGACATAAGAGGGCCAAAACTTGTTGAACAGCTTCTAAAACAAAAACCCGGAATCCGTGTTTTATTCACAAGTGGATACAGTGATGAAAAAGCAGACTGGCAAGTTATTCAGCAGCTTGGATATCCGTATATTCAAAAGCCGTTTACGTCGTATGACATGCTAAAGACTGTGAAAAAGGCGTTGGAAAAGTAATGAATTTCGATACTGTTATCCACAACTGCACGATCATTACTGTTGATCCTGATTTTGATATAATTAAACACGGTATAATCTGTATAAAAGACGGCCGCCTTGTGCGGATTTCGGCAAAGGCGCATGAACAAGAACTGCCGGACTCAAGAGAGGTAATCGATGCAAAAGGCGGGATTGTCCTGCCCGGCCTGGTCAACACACACACTCATCTTCCAATGACCCTATTCAGGGGACTTGCCGACGACCTTCCCCTTAATATTTGGCTGAATGAACATATCTTTCCTGCTGAAAAAGAAAATATAAATCCCAAATCCGTCCGTTATGGAACACTTCTGGCCTGCAGTGAAATGCTGCTTTCCGGGACGACAACCTGCTGTGACGGATACTTTCTTGAAGAAATAGTTGCGGAAGCTGTTAACGAATCCGGTATTAGGGCTATACTCGGTCAGGGAGTTATCGATTTTCCTGCACCAGGCGTTGCCGATCCTTCAGAAAATATAAAAACCGCTGTAGCATTTGTGAAAAAATGGCTGGGTGTTTCTCCAAACATCATACCTTCGATATTTTGCCATTCTCCCTATACCTGCTCCACCCGTACATTGAAGGATGCCAAAACTGCTGCAGATAACAAAGGCCTTCTTTTCCAGATTCATGTTTCAGAAACAAAACAGGAACTTAATCAGATACAGTCAGAACACCGGATGACTCCGGTTGAATATCTGGATAGTATCGGAATACTTGATGCCAACACGCTTCTTGCCCATTGTGTCTGGATAGACGATCATGACATTGAAATAATTGCAAAGCAAAATGCAAAGATCTCCCATAACCCTGAAAGTAATATGAAGCTTGCTGCAGGCGTTGCACCGGTTCCGCGCTTTCTGGATTCCGGGATAACGGTGGGTCTTGGTACGGATGGATGTGCAAGTAATAACAATCTTGACCTTTTTCAGGAAATGGATACTACTGCAAAGCTTCACAAGGTTATCAGCCATGATCCCACGGTCATGGATGCAAAGTCTGTTATTATCATGGCGACCATTGGCGGTGCGAAAGCCATAGGTCTTGGTAATGAGATAGGTTCTATAGAGGTCGGCAAACAGGCGGACCTTATTATTATAGATACTGACAAACCTCACCTGACTCCCCTGTATAATCCGGTATCCCATATTGTTTACGCAGCTTCGGGATCAGATGTACGGGATGTTCTTGTTGCAGGAGAATTTCTTGTTAGAAACCGAAAGCTGCTGACTTTAGATTTGGACGAGACCCTTGAAAGAGTTACTGAAATCAGCAAAGTGATTAGCAGTAAAAATTGATGCCGTCGTAGAAAGTCCCATCTACTGCGTTGCAGCGGTTTTTCAGAAACTCGGCATACTACTTGTATTGCCTCGTCCCTGAAAAACCACTGCGTCTTGTATATGAAACTTTCTACTTAGCCATCAATGATAGACAGAAGTTTTGGTTACCCTAAAAACTGATTATAAAACTTATAAATATAGATTACAGGAGGAAAAAACATGCGTGCAATAGTATTGGGCGGAGCAGGCGGTATGGGTCAAGGTGTTGCCCGGGACCTGATAAAACAACAACAGGTTACAGATGTTATCTTAGCTGACTTGTATCCTGACCGTAAAAGACTGGCACCGAAATTACGTGACAGTGAAAAAGCAACCCTTATCAAGATGGATGTAAATGATCACGATGCCATGGTGAACAGATTCAAAGATGTCGATGTTGTGATTAACTGCGCAGGTCCCTTTTACAAGACTGCCGTGCCGGTCGCAAAGGCGGCAGTCGAGGCTAAGAAAAACTATATAGATATTTGTGATGATTATGAGGGAACCGAAATTCTTTTCAACTCTAACATTGATAAGATGGCCAAAGAAGCCGACATCACCGTTCTGACCGGTATGGGTTCTGATCCCGGAACCAACAATGTCCTAGTTAAATGTTATGCAGACCGTCTCGACAGGGTTGACGATATTTACCTCTATTGGGTGGTCAGCATTGCCGAGCTTGCAGGAGCAGCCTGGGACCACAGCCTTCATATGACCCTTGGAAAAATCCCTCAATATATTGATGGTAAACTGGTCTACGTGGAAGGCGGAACCGAAGAAGTGGCAGAAAAATTCTTGGAACCCCTTGGCACTTGCCATGTCCGCTACGTGGGTCATCCCCAGCCCCTGACGCTCCCCAGGTACCTCAAAGGGGTTAAAAATGTGATCATCAAGGGTGCGCTCATCCCACTATGGGTGGATGAACTGATAAAAGATCAGAAAAATACAGGTCTTTTAGGCACAGAACCCATTGATA
>JASJGP010000226.1:0-11977 GCA_033791485.1 Desulfobacterales bacterium
CCTTCAGGTTCTCGTCAAATATTGCTTCGTTATAATCAAAGTAGGAAAGAATACCTGTCAGTTTGTTTCCGTCACTGACAACCGGAAAGCTGTTATATTTACTTTTGAAGATTATCTCAGCCAGTTTTTCCAGGCCTAAAGCCTCGGTAATGGTTTCCACTTCGGTATTCATCACTTCACTTACTTTAATTGCTTTTAATACATTGACCTCTTTTCCTTCCTCCAGGTTTATTCCCCTCCGCATTAATTTTAAAGTATAAATAGATTCTTTTAAAAACTGTCTGCCGACAATGTTGCTTATAATACATGTAATCATCAAAGGAAGGATGATTTTGTAATCGCCGGTCATTTCAAAGAGCATTAATAATGCTGTCAGAGGTCCATGGGTTGTTGCGCTGACGACAGCCCCCATGCCGACGATACTGTAAGCTCCGGGGGATGCTGTTACCGAAGGAAGAAAATTGTGAACTATTGCACCAAAAAAGCCTCCTGCCATGGCACCGACAAAAAGTGACGGCGCAAATATGCCACCGGAGCCTCCGGAGCCAATGGTAATAGATGTGGCAAAGATTTTGCACAGAGCCAGAACAAGCATAAGCCACCAAGCATATGACTGAGCAAGGGACAGATCGATGGCGCCATACCCTACGCCAAGAATCTGGGGAAAAAGAAGGCTTATACCTCCCAGTATTACACCACCTATGACCGCCTTTAAGTATTCCGGAAATTTCAGCCCGTCGAAAATATCTTCCATTCGGTAAAGCGTTTTTGTAAATGTAACGGCTACTAAAGCACAAAAAAGACCCAGTAAAACATATAGCGGAAATTCCCAGGTACTGACAAGCTCGTATGCAGGAACGATAAATGCAGGGGCATCGCCTAAAAAATGGCGGGATACGGCCGTAGCAATAACGGAGGAAATAACAATGGGGCTGAATGTTGCAAGACCAAAATCCCCGAGAATGATTTCAAGGGCAAACATGGAACCTGCTATGGGGGCATTGAAAGTGGCTGCGATGCCGGCGGCCGCCCCGCAGCCGACCAGGGTACGCATTCTGTCAGCAGAAACTTTAAGAATTTGTCCTATGGTTGATCCTATGGCGGACCCTATCTGTACTATCGGGCCTTCCCTTCCAACGGAACCTCCGGTGCCTATGCAGATGGCTGAAGCTAAAGACTTTATAACAACAAGCCGTTTTCTGATGAGCCCGCTTTTAAGGGCAACGGCTTCCATAACTTCAGGGACACCGTGTCCTTTGGCTTCTCCGGCAAAAAAATAAACCAACGGGCCTACTACCAGTCCGCCAAGGGTGGGAATTAATATCCTCCAATACCAGGGGATTGATCTTACTATATCGAGCAGATTGCCATCAGATCCGTATGCAAGTGACTGAAAAAAATTTATTAGATATCGAAATCCGACAGCACCAAAACCGCCGGCCAGACCCACAAAGACAGCCAGCACGGCCATAATGCCGTGTTCGTTGGTCCTTAAAAGTCTGAAAATTGAATGCTTCAACTATCTGAGCCTTTCAATATTAAGCATCATAATATGCCCTTTTGGGCTGTGGGTTGCATTTTTGTCACTTTCTGTTTTAATGTTGACCAGCAGTGTGTATTTCCCAATATTTATTACATCATTATCCTTCAGATACTTTATGAAAATCCTGACTTTGTTGAGATATATACCGTTGGTACTTTTCAGGTCTTCAATTAAATAATTATCTTGATTCTTAACAATCTGTGCATGTTGTTTGGAAACTGCAGGATTATTAATATGAATATCATTGCTATCAAGCCTGCCAATAGTGATTTTATTTTTATCGGTTTCAAATGTTTTCAGCACTTTTTGTTTATACTTCAGCAGTATTTTGATCATCGATTACCTCTATGACCACTATGACCGAAAAGCTCTATGAAAAGCAATCTAAAGAAAATCCAAGGTTCAAAGCAAAGTATGGTAACTACTCAGGCGTATAGGATGAAGACTGAAGACTGTTAGGAAAAAGCGCATTTAAAAGCCACGTTTGATGCAAGAATCACATCCCGCAAAAGTACGGCAATCGTGCTTTTCTGACCCCTTCAGCCTTCAGTCTTAACAGCTTCAGCCTGACTGCGTGAGTAGCTACAAAGTATGTTACTAAATATAATATTGTTTCTATCAATGCAAGTCTGTAATCAATTGAATTTCCTGCTTTGGGAAAAAAATGGGCAGAACCGTTTCCAGTCCTGCCCATTTCGCCTTGAATTATTTTCAAGGCATCGCAGTGTTCGGTCGAGCCATCACCCAGGTTGAGCGTGGAGTCTTCCAATCCTGCATTTGTACTGGTGTGTGCTAGCTACATTTGTAACACACACGCAAGGATAATCCATCTATTACTTTTAGAAAAACCACATTTTTATCCTGTTAAAATTTCCTTTGTTTGTCTGATCAGCTTCTCAGCCTGACCCTGTATCTTTTCTAACTGAGCCTTTGCATTATCATCAAGCTCAGTCCAGTCTTTAAAAATCTGGCCGACACCCAGAGATCCTAAATAGATATTGGTTTCTTTTGATATTTCGAGTTCAGACTTATCTGTCTTTATCAACATATGTGTTGTTCCCTGCTTATACTTTACCTTTATTTAAGGCGTATTTTATAAACTTTTTTTCAGCAACCGGATAATCTTTTTGGGAATAATATTTCACATTTTCTGAAATTCGAAATTTTTTTTTGTACTTATCTAACAATAATTGAATACCGGCATCTTTAATAAAAACCTTCTTCATTATTACCTCCATATGGACACTGGATCGATTACTGCATATGAAGTGAATTACAGCAAGAAGCGGGCCAAAAAGGCTCTATTTTGTATGTCGAAATAAAATCAGACAGTTAACAGTCTGGAAGGAATATCAGTTTGTAATTAGTGTGAAATAAATACCAGATAAGTGTGAAAAGTTTTTCATATAAGGCAATTTCAAAACCACTATTCTTTTTTATTGATTTATTTTTTTATTTGTAGTTTATTTATCGATTTGTTAAAAATGAATTTGCTTTAAATTGAACAGTTATTTTACTTGCAGATTTCCACATAGCTGGAAAATCAGCTAAAAAATCGCGGACGCTGATAAACCGATAAAAAGATGAAGAAGATTTTAGTTTTATATTTTTCTCAGACAGGTCAATTAACTGAAATTGTCAAATCAGTTCTGTCACCTGTGGAAAAGAGTCAGGATATATCACTGGTTTTTGAAGAGTTAAGGCCAAAAAGAAAGTTTCCCTTTCCCTGGACCAGTCAGCAGTTTTGTGATGTTTTTCCCGAATCATTCCAGGAAATTCCTTGCGAACTTGAACCTTTTCACTTTAATGCAGACGATAATTTTGATCTCATTGTTCTGGCATATACAGTATGGTATATGTCTCCCTCCATACCCGTAACCGCTTTCCTGCAATCCCCCGAGGCTCAGAAAGTCATAAAGAACCGACCCGTGGTTACCGTTATTGGATGCCGCAATATGTGGCTGCTGGCACAGGAAAAAGTAAAAACCCGGATATATGATATGGGGGGCAGAATTGCCGGAAATATTGTTTTAATGGATAAGGCTAAAAATCTGGTCGGCATTGCTACCATAGCCTATTGGATGTTCACCGGGAAAAAAGATCGCTGCTTAAAAATTCTTCCCCGTCCTGGGGTATCGGAAACGGACATTAAAGATGCTGAACGGTTCGGCCATATTCTTTTAAAAGGGCTATCAAAAGATAAAATAGACATAGACCAGACGGTATTAAATGAACATGGGGCTATCTGCGTACTTCCTTCTTATATTATCTTTGAAAAAAGAATTCTGAAAGTATTTAAAATCTGGTCAAATTTTATTCTGCAAAAAGGTGGTCCGGGTGACCCGAATAGGAGCTTCAGGGTTCGCCTTTTTCTTTATTATCTGCTAGTTGCTATTTTTCTAATTGCTCCTTTGGCGACACTTGTTTCCTTTGTTGCCCGTATCGTCAACAGGAAAAACATAAAAGAGGCGGTTGAATATTTTTCTCAAAACGCATTAAAACATTGACAATGAAAGACAAGGTAATAAATTATCAGGCAAGATTAATATGGATGCATTCGTAAAGAGCCGAATGCATCAGGTTTTATAATAAGGATTGAGTAATGAACGTTTATATTAATGATATAACTGCATTTTTGCCCCATGACCCCGTAAATAACGACCAGATTGAGGATGTGCTGGGCAGGATAAACGATATCCCCTCGAGAACAAAAAGGATCATGCTCAGAAATAATAAGATTGAAACCCGCCACTATGCCATTGATCGAGCAACGGGAAAACTAACACACACAAATGCCCAGCTTGCTGCGGAGGCGGTTCGGAAACTCAATCCTTACGAAAATTTTTCCCTTGATGATATTGAATGTTTGAGTTGTGGAACGACTACTCCCGATCTTTTATTTCCTGGTCATGCTCTGATGGTGTTAGGTGAACTTAGATTACCCCCATGTGACGCTGTAACAACTTCGGGTATATGTATTTGTGGAATGACTGCACTAAAATATGCCTATATGAATGTTGCGACAGGCAGCACAAAAAATGCAGTGGCAGTCGGTTCCGATCTTGCCTCATCATATTCAAGAGCAAATTTTTTTGCTGCCGATGTAGCTCCCGATACCGACCTTGAAAAAAAACCGGTAGGAGCATTTGATGCGGAATTTTTAAGATGGATGCTTTCAGATGGTGCAGGTGCTGTATTTCTCTCAGGCGAAAAGAACAAAAATCGTATTTCACTAAAAATAGACTGGATAGAAAATATTTCGTATGCAGGACAGCTTGAAACCTGTATGTATGCAGGTGGCGTTAAAAATGAGGATGGAACAATGACCGGTTGGAGAGAAACTGAATCAATCGATCCTGCAGCTGAGCCATACAAATTTTTAATAAAGCAGGATATAAAGCTGCTTGCTCAGGAAATAGTAAAAACAGCAATGGATAAAGCTCTCGCAAGCGTGGTAAAGAAACGTAAAATTAAACCTGAAGAGATAGACTGGTTCCTTCCTCATTATTCTTCAGGGTATTTTAGGGATAAATTTTACAATGGGATGAAAAATATCGGTTTCGAGATTCCGTATGAAAGATGGTTTACAAACCTTACCAAAAAAGGCAACACAGGAAGCGCTTCCATTTACATTATAATGGAAGAACTCTTCCATTCCGGTAAGTTAAAAAAGGGCCAGAAACTTCTTTGCTTTATCCCGGAAAGCGGCCGCTTTTCCCACTGCTATATGATGCTTACTGCTGTATAGTGAGATTTTTATAGAGCACCAATGCTTGCCTCCAGCAAGTCCTCCCCTATCCTTCGAGATTTGCGATAAGAGAGGGGAGAGGAATTTTTTTATGGATACTAAGTCTTCGTTTACACACATAGACAAAAAAGGACATGTGCGAATGGTGGATGTAACGGATAAAAAGCCGTCTGAGCGCATTGCTGTTGCACAGGGTATCGTTTCTATGAATCAGGAAACATTTGAAATGATACTCAATCATAAAGTTAAAAAAGGCAATGTCCTTGAGGCTGCTAGAATTGCGGGAGTTATGGCAGCAAAAAAAACTTCGGATCTTATTCCCATGTGTCACCCGCTAAACATAACCCATATTACAGTTGATTTTTATCCGGATAACGATGCGTGTTCTTTCAGGATCGAATCATTTGTTAAAATTTTCAGTCAAACAGGTGTTGAAATGGAAGCCCTGACAGCTGTGTCAATCGCTGCCCTCACGGTATATGATATGTGCAAATCGTATGACAGGGGAATGACCATTTCCGACATTTGCCTTCTTAAAAAATCAGGTGGAAAAAGCGGGATGTTTGAACGAAAAATATCTTAGCCATCTATTTTTCAAAGGTCTCGTAGAATCTGTGTTCAGTCGTACCCCATTTTTAAAATTATGAATCACTCATATTTTCGCAATACTATTTCGGTCATTTTTATGATTACCCTGCTTTCCATCTTTTTTGCAGGATGTGCCGCTAAAGTACAATACCCGTTAATCAGGCTTTCTACATCATCACACCCTAAATTCAGCGATGATATGTTGTATGACGGACTGGAGCATAGCATCCTTAAGAGCATTGAATATCTGAAGAAAATTTCTTCCGACAGAACTTTTAAATTCGCAGACGATTATTATACAGCCTCCCATATGATCAGATCGTTTGAATATTTTCTTAGCTTTATACAGACAAGACCGTCAAAAAAAGATTTGGAATACTTTATTAAGTCCAATTACCTGGTTTACCAGTCCGCCGGGCGCGACAGCCGGGGAGAAGTTCTATTTACGGGGTATTACGAACCTTTATTGGAAGGAAGTCTAAATCGGGATGCTGAATTTAACATTCCTGTTCTAACCCTTCCCGACGATCTTATAGAAATTGATCTTGCACCTTTTTCTGAGAAGTTTAAGGGTGAGAAAATTACCGGCCGACTCACAAATCGAACTGTTGTGCCTTATTACGATCGAAGGGAAATATCACAGGGAATGATATTGGATGGGAAATCCCGACAACTGGCATGGCTTAAAGACCCTGTTGACCTCTTATTCCTGCAAATTCAGGGATCAGGCAGGATATACCTTGATACAGGGGATACGATTAATGTTCATTATCATGGTAAAAATGGCCAACCCTATCGCAGCATCGGCAAACTGTTGATTGATACGGATAAAATACCCAGATCAGAAATGTCCATGCAGAAGATCCGAGAGTATTTAAATAATCATCCTGAAGAAATCGAGGATGTATTAAATTATAATCCCAGTTATGTATTTTTTAAGCTTGAAGAAGATGGCCCTTTGGGTTGCCTTAATGTCAAATTGACTCCGGGACGGTCGATAGCCCTGGACAGGCGAATATTTACTCTTCCTTCTCTTGCCTTTATTGAAACAAAAAAACCGCTGATAAATGCCGATGGAAAAATTCATGAATGGACGGATTTTTCCCGGTTTGTTTCGAGTCAGGATACCGGTGGAGCCATACGGGGTCCGGGACGTGTTGATTTATTCTGGGGAAACGGGAAGTATGCCCGGATTGCTGCAGGGCATATGAAACATACGGGGAAGTTATATTTTCTTGTTTTAAAACAGGATGTAATGTAACTTTTTTTGTATTAATTTAGCCTATTGAAAAACATGCCAAAATGAGCATTCAGGTGATACGGTTTTAAACTGGGTCGCTAAAAAATACCACGTATTACATTAAGAGATTCACTGATTTTCATACGTAGAAATCCCAGAGATACTTCATTTCCGAATGTTGTGATCATCAGTAACTCTTCACTTATTTTACTGAAATACAAATTTTCATCCTCTCCTTTGTGAAAAAGCAATGAAAATTCTTCTTCTCCAACGATCTGTGCCATTGCACTCACTGCGCCAAAATTACCTGCCGCCAGAGCTGCAAGCGAATATATATCATGTGTACACCCCTTGCTTTTGCAACTGGCAATAATATGGCCTGCCATATCAAGCACTATAGCACTTTTAACACCGTTTTCGATCAGGTTTTTTTCCAAGATATCTTCGGTCTTATCAAGTTGCTCCTGTTCAAAGGCGTATATCATGATTTTCTTCCTTTTTTTAAGACTTGTAATATTTGATGGCGTCGTAGAAAGTACAAATTTACCACAAAAAATGTGGTTTTAAAAATTGAAAAAAACAATTTATTCTCTATGTAACCCGCTATCTCAATGGTGAAAAATCACTTATAACTGAATGACTCTGCCAGCTCCCCCTTCCATATATTTTTCCGGGTATAGCGCCTTGATTTTTTGAATGTATTGTGTGCAGTGTACCGGACAGATCATTTCTATATTGTCGATTAAATCAAACTCGTCAAAGCCGTGTAACCCTCCTATAATCGTGTTGACTTTTCCATGTACTGAAGCTGCCTTTAGAATTTCACGGACACCAGGATGAGAGCAGCCGGCAATTACGCTAATGTTGTCATTTTGTTTAATCACAAGAGACTGCTCAATACCCCCGAGCTCACCTGTTGAAAAAATATTTTTGTGAACCCGCAAGGCCTTTTTTATTCTGATCCCTTGGCCTGCAAATCCGCGGTTGGGGCAAGAAGCAGGAATATATACCTTAACAGGATTTTTTATAAGAAAATCGGAAATTCCGCCTACATGGTCCCAATGTGAGTGGGAGACAAAAATTTCGTCAACTTTTCCTGGATCAATGCCCAGCTTTTCCATATTGCCAAGCAGAATATTTCCCTTTGCGCCCGTGTCAAATAGTATGGTTTTTCCTGAAGCCTCTACAAGGCATGCAAATCCCCAGTCTGCCTCAAGCCTTGTATCCCAGGCTACGTTGTCATATATGATTGTGATCTTCATAAAACTCAGCAAGCTTTGTTCCGGGTTAACAGCTTCAATTAGTGTAAAAACTATTTGCAAGCGTTTACGGAACGTTGAAATTAGAAAATAGAAACTGGAAATTTGGCCTTAATGCTTTGTAACAGTTCAAAGTTGTCTGTTCACAGTTCTCGGTTGTGCTTGGGCCTTGCCCAGCGTAGTCAAAGGCGAAGCCTGGGTCATCTCTTCCGAATTTCTACTTTCCAATTTCAAGTTTCAAGCCGTGAACGGCTACAACTATTTTTTATCAGTAATTTCAATGTTGATGGCAGCGGCATCTTTTTTTTGTTTTTTCTTTCTTCTTAGCTCTTTTTTTTGAGCTAACTTCTCTTTCGATTTTACCAGCTTTTCTTTAATATCGTCCTGGTACTTCTGAACAACCGAATAGGAAAAGTAGTAACCTGCAACAGCTAAAGGCAGCCCCAGAACGATGCCGCCGATGGTCAAGGCCCAAAAAATCTCCGGGGCTTTGAGCATTATTTTATAAATTTTTGCAAACCCATGAGCCTCTGAGAGCAAATAGACTTTCTGCAATCCCATAAGTTTTGCACCTATGAAATAATTGACGCCGTATATAACAGGTGCTGTCAGTGGATTTGTAATCCACACGCCTACGGCGGCCGATATCTTATTCCACTTGAAAAGCGCCGCGAAAAAAACTGCAATTGCAGTATGAAAACCCATGGAAGGTGTCATTCCAACAAAAAGCCCCAAGGCTAAACCAAGGGCTATTTCATTGGGGTGACCTCTGATTTTTAAAAATCTCCGATATGTCTTCTTTAGAGAAGTTAATACTTTATTATTGCTAATTATATGATTTTTCTTTTCATTTATGTACATAAGGTTTTTAATAATCTAAAATATGACGGAATTAATACCCTACCAGAATTATCCGAAAAATAAAATAAGATGTTTAACTTTTTTTATGTTTCCTGATGTGAAGAATATTACAATCGGGGAAAATCGGACCGGAGTTGTTAAGATTACATTAAAAGTGTATGTTTTTACTTGATTTTATTTAATAATTAGGTTAAACTAAATATTAATGGCGTCATAAAAAGTTCCATCTACTGCATTGCAGCGGTTTTTCAGATACTCGGCATACTACATGTATTGCCTCGTTCCTAAAAAACCACTACGCCTTGTATATGAGCCTTTTTACTTAGCCATCCGGCAATGATTCAAAAACTTTTTACGAAAAACGTCAACATTGTCTTTTAAGAAATGAATGGAAACCGGGAAATTATCAAGTGAGAATGAGAAAAAGCATTAAACTGATTTCTATCAGTATCTTCTTCGTATTTTGCTTTTTATTTATGTCGGCTTTGCCGTTATGTGCTGATATCTATATGTACATAGACAAGGAAGGGGTAGCGCATTTTACGAACGTTCCTACATCCTCTGACGGCGATTATCGGGTATATATTCGGGAAAGATCGAGAATGTTTTCAGGCACATATTCATCAGAAAGATATGACCGATATATTACCAAAGCTTCACAACAGCACGGTGTTTCTTTTCCCCTTCTTAAAGCGATAATCAAAGCCGAATCCGACTTTAATCCGCGAGCTGTTTCAAAAAAGGGCGCATTGGGGCTTATGCAAATCATGCCTAAAAATCTTAAGGCCCTTCAGATAGCAGATCCCTTTGACCCTCTGGAAAATATAATGGGAGGCGCACGATATTTCAAAAAGCTTCTTAAACGCTTTAATGGAGAATTGTCGCTGTCCCTTGCGGCTTATAACGCCGGCCCTACTGTTGTCGATCTTTACAAAACTATTCCTCCGTTCAAAGAAACTCAGAATTATGTAGAAAAAGTCCTGAAATTCTATTACAGCTTTAAACATCTTTAGATTCCTTTTACCCACCCCATATTGCCCAACATCAGACCTCAGCATTTTCTTGTTTGACATGAAAACCTGCTTTGTCTATACTTCATTTAGTATATTTAGACGCTTTTAGCTTGTTGTATGACAGCCCCTTCCAAAGGCAAACCAAAAATGCTTACTGCAAGCGTTAATTTTTTATATTAGGAGGAAACATCTTGGTCCCTGATTCTATCCTGGAAATAATCGCACAGGGTGCATGGAATGGCGGTACTCTTGTAGATAATTCAATTTATTCAAAGAAAGAAATTTCATTTAAAGGCGGTATTCCCGTAAACAACAAAACCATCGAAGAAAGAATCGGTATCCGTACAAGAATGGCGGCCGGGCCTGATGAAAGAATTGGAGTCATTGCCCTTAAAGATCTTCTTGATACATCCGATATCGACCCTTCCCGAATCAAAACCCTCATCGGTGCAACAAATGTGGGGGATGACAAATATGATCCGGGCCCTCTGGTCAGATATCCCTTTGAGCTTATTAAGCAGTACTGTCCAAATGCAATCGTTATTGACCTTTATGCCGGTTGCCCGGGTTTTAATGTCGCAGCAGAGCTTGTTTTCATGCTTTCCCTGACAGGAGTTCTTAAGACAGGTGATATTTCTGCCATTATAGGGGCTGAAAATCTACACCGTGCTAATGCATTTAAAGAAGACGATACAGCAGGTATTATTTTTGGTGATGATGCTTTAGCGACAGCCTTGGAAACAAAAGCTACCTTAAAGCCAAATGGAAATTATTCCTGCAGCGAGAAGATAACAGCGTCTTTAAAAGATGATTTTATTGCGGGCATCGCAAAAATAATCATTAAGTTAAACGGGGACAATAAAATTGACGGAATAATTATTGACAATCAGCTCGGACAGATTAATTACAGGATTCCAGCGCTTGCGGCAAGGGTTCAGCACAGCATGGCTGAGCAGATGTATCCTGAAGAAACGGCAAGGGGAACATTCAAACGCTTTAAGGATGCATTGGAATTTTATGATCAAAACATTCAATCATTTGCCTTTGACATTAAGTCCCTTAAAAAAGATCCGGCGCTGGTAAATAAAATTGCCAGGGCTTATGTGGAATCCGGAAAATACAAGTCAGTGGTTTCAATTTACCTGTCTTCTGATCTAAATGCCCAAATTACCATTCATCAAGGACAGGGCTTTGGCTTCAAAGCGCCCGGGAAGGGAATTGTGGACACGCATACAAGCACGCATGGCTGCTTTGGTGATTATATTCAAGCAATTTCGGAAAATGGAGATTTCTTCGGAGATATGGACGGAAAGGGTGTCTTTCTTTATGCCACACGGGGAGCAACCAGGCATATAACAACCCTGCTGGCCAGAAACAACCTGACCATGTATGATATCGATCTTCTTTTTGAACACCAGGCAAATTTTGCCATGATACCCTTGACGCTGGAACAGGTTTTTTGGGATGCCAAATCCGACAAGAAGACGACTGTAAAAGATTTTATTGAAAACCATATGGTAAATAATATCCATACGCGAGGTAACTGCTCCGTCGTTTGCATACAAAGGCTCCCTTATGACCTTCAGCACGGAGCATTAAAAGAAGATACCATCCAAGGTTTTCCTGTAAACCGAAACCTTGATAATCTGCGGCATGCAAAGATTATCCTTAACGATTCTGTCGGCTCCGGGATGACCCGCAGCTCCGTATTGCAAATTAACTGAA
>JASJGP010000227.1:0-5281 GCA_033791485.1 Desulfobacterales bacterium
ATTTTTTTCCTCCTGGTCTGGGTCGTTGGTTTGTTGTTTCAATTGGGTGATGCGGTGGATGAGTTTTTGTCGGGTCGCCAGAATATCCTGTTCTAGAAGTTCCAACTCTTTTTTCCGGTCGTGGAGTTGTTTTAATTTGGCATCCCCGTACTCGAGGTTTTTTTCAATTTGATGGCGTTCATCCGGGTCGGCATTGGCCATACCGATCATCTCGGCAATTTCTTCCAGACTGAAGCCAAACCGTTTTCCCCGGAGGATCAGCTTGAGTCTTGCCTTGTTTCGGGGGGTATACACCCGTTGGTTGCCAGAGGTCCGACTGGGCTGGATCAGTCCTTTTTCCTCGTAAAACCGGATGGTCCGGGTGCTGATGTCCAGCTGGTCAGCGATCTGGGAGATGCGCCACCTCTCCTTGTCTTCCTCTTTTCGGCTGATTTGTTTTTCTCGGTTCATTGGCTCTCCTGAAATATGTTCCATAGTTAACGTTTACGTAAACTGTAATTAATGCCCTGTCAATAGAAAAATGAGGGTCCTCTTTGATTAAAATGGGGAAATCAAGGCAAGTGCCTATTTTTTATGCAGTGATAGATAGGAAGATGTTTCAAAAGTGGCGGTAAAAATAGCAGGGTTCACCCATGCCCAGGCTGACGGGTTAAGAAAGATCATGTCAAAAAAAGACAAGGAGCTGGCACTTGCCGATTATTATAAACGGTTTAAAAACGGTGCCCTTGCAAAAGGAGTCTCGTCCCGGGATATCCAACTGGTATGGGGTATGATCATCAGCTTTTCAGGGTACTCTTTTTGCAAACCCCACTCTGCCTCCTATGCACGGGTGTCTTTTTAGGCTGCCTATTTAAAAACCCATTACCCGGCTGAATTCATGGCAGCCGTCATCAGCAACCAGGGGGGGGGTATTCCACGTTTGCCTATGTATCCGAAGCCAGACGATTGAATGTCAAAATCCTCAACCCTGATGTCAACCAGACCCTGTTGAAAAACTGAGAAGAGAGTTCCTGGTATTGGGATTCTTATACACCTGCCACCCCATTACCCTTACGGTTAAAAAAACACGTCCAATCCATTTTTTGACAAAAAAATAAAACAACGATTAAAGATGCTATTCAGAATACAGATTCAAAAAGGAACCCGTTCTTTTACTTTTTTCATATTGGTTATCAATAGGGAACATAGCAATCAATAAAGTGATAGGAAACAGTAAATAAATATGATCCAGAAATTTTTCACCTGCCTGAAAAAACTTTAAAAAATAGGGTTTTTCTCCTATTGCTTTCCTGCAGCCTACCTTATATAAAACAAAAGAGCTTTTTTTTACCATATCTTATCGTTGTAAGCTAAATGAAAGCGAAAGAGCGGAGCTTTGCCCGGACTCTCCCCATTAAAAATCCAACGGACTTTTAGCATTCTTCAAAGTTTTTATTTCACGGTAAAAAAAAGTAAATGACTGTAGCTATGTGAATAAAAAATAGGAAAATATTTCACAGCTATCACAATTCAAGTGTACAACTCTTTAGATTTCGGAGCCGAGTTGTTACACATCAATTACACCTGCAAAGGTCAAGGAGGGTTTTATGATGTACAGTTATCAATATGGAGGAAAACAGGGTCAACTGAACAAGGTAGAGGTCGCTGATGACCTGGTTGTGGTCAGAACGCGGCAACACAAATCCCTGCAGGATGCAATACAAAGTGCTGATGGTCAAAAGGTGCTTGCCAAACTTACTCGCATTGCAAGCTTTGGCGAAGCAGACGTCACCATCCTGCAATGCATGGACGAAAAAACAAAACTGAGTGCATCGCGTGATGTCGCCAGACAGGTGTTAAAAAAAGAGTCTGATATCCGTTTTGCCGGCCGTGTATTAAGAGAAGAAAACCACGGTAACCCGGTGGTCTACACCGAAAACCTGTTTATTAAATTCAGCGACGATTTGGAGGCCCCCGACTGTGAAACCATCCTGGCATCAAATCAGCTCGCAGTAAAGAAACAGTTGGCCTACGTCAATAACGGATATTTTGTTGGTACACAAGAAGGCGTTGGACTGAATATTTTTCAATTGTCTCAGGACCTGCTTAACATGCCGGAAGTGGAGCTGTGCCACCCTGAATTGATCAAACTGGCGTCTCGCAGGATAAATAGCCCCAATCAGTGGCACCTGGGACAGGTATCCGTTAATGGCATTCCAGTCGATGCTCATGTCAATACAGAGGCCGCTTGGTCTCAGACTATGGGCGAAGAGATCGTCATTGCCATTATTGATGACGGTGTTGATATCGACCATGAGGAGTTTGCCAGTAATGGCAAAATTGTTGCTCCGCGGGATGCCACACAGGGCAGCGATGATCCAAGACCCAAATTTTCCAGTGACAACCATGGTACGGCCTGTGCCGGTGTCGCCTGTGCCGATGGCAATCATGGTGCTTCGGGTGTGGCACCGAAGGCAAAGCTGATGCCGATCCGGCTGCGTTCCGGCCTGGGATCCCAGGCAGAAGCAGATGCGTTTGTCTGGGCAGCCGATAATGGTGCTGATGTGATCTCCTGTAGCTGGGGCCCCAGTGACGGCGAATGGTGGAATCCGAACGACCAGACCCATCAAACGGTTGTGATGCTACCAGACAGTACGCGTCTGGCGATCGATCACGCTATCAATAATGGTCGGAATGGCAAAGGTTGTGTTATCACCTGGGCGGCTGGAAACGGTAATGAGAATGTGGAAAATGACGGTTATGCCGGTTACGAGAAGGTTATTGCTGTGGCGGCCTGCAACGACAGCAGCAGGCGCAGTGTTTACAGTGACTTCGGTGCTTCAGTATGGTGTGCGTTTCCCAGTAGTGACTTTGGCTATACACCCTTTGATCATCCTGATGCGTTGACCCCGGGGATATGGACCACAGACCGTGAAGGAGAAAATGGGTACAATCCCGGTGAACTCAACCCCTCCTCCCCACCACCGGGAGATGATCATGGCAACTACACCAACAACTTTGGTGGAACCTCCAGCGCCTGTCCAGGGGTAGCAGGAATAGCTGCATTGATTCTAGCAGTCAACCCGGCTCTGACCTGGCATCAGGTTAAATCACTGATCCGGCAATCCTGTGTACGAATTGATGTACCTAACGGTGATTACAACAGTGATGGCCATAGCCCGTTTTACGGTTATGGGCGACCTGACGCGGGGCGAGCCGTGACATTGGCAATGCCAGATGTAAAAACCGAGCAGGTTCAGGCACTCATCTTACAGGCGGAAACACAAGGGGCGCTGGCTGCAACCGGAGATGAAAAGGGCTTTAAAGTGCAACTGGGTGCCCCAACACGAATAAGTCTGGATGGGCCTGATGGCATTGATTTTGATTTATACGTTAAACGTGGAGACATGCCGACCACCATTGTTTTTGACCAACGCGCCTATACAGCCGGTGCCGATGAAACCCTGACGATCGAACCAGGTGAGCCGGGTGAGTTTTATATAATGGTGCGAAGTTATCAGGGCAGTGGGAGCTTCCGGTTGCGGGTGGAACAATTGTAATTTAATTAACTGTCCATATATAAAAAAAAATAACGGCAAAGTCATTGCGAATGAAGTAACCACGGGAATCGGGCGGAGCTATAACTTAAAATCAAGGGGACTTTTCGCTTCTTTTATTGTTTTCGATTTTATTGTGTGAGTGTAAATCATGGTGGTTCGGATATCACTGTGCCCCAATAGCTCTTGAATGGTTCTAATATCATAATTGGCTTCAAGCAAATGACTGGCATAACTGTGTCGAAAGGTATGGGATGTTGCCCTCTTTGTTAATCTGGCTTTGCCAACGGCCTTTTTCAATGCCCTTTGAAGATGGGTCTCATGGAGATGGTACCGTCTTTTTTCATTTGAATCCTCAACTTGGGTTATTGCCTTTGACGGAAAAAACCATTGCCATATAAATTCCTTAGCTGCATTTTTATATTTTTTATCAATCCTATCAAACATAAACGCACCATCATAACCATCTGCGATATCAATTTGATTTAAATTATATACTTTTCTCATATGATCTTCTAAATCGGGTCTGATACTTTTTGGAATCGGAACAGTTCGATACTTTTTCCCTTTGCCCAGGATCGTTAATACACCGGCATCAAAATTAAAATCCTTGACCCTTAAATTTAAGCACTCAAACAAACGAAGTCCGCATCCATACATTAATTTTATTGCAAGATCAAACGGGTATTTTAAGTGCTCGAATACCCGGTAAACTTCATCCTGAGATAATACCACCGGGATATATGGCCGTTTTTTAGCTCGGACAATACCATCTATTTTGCCAAATTCTTTTCCAAGGGTATGACGGTAAAAAAATAATAATGCATTAAATCCCTGATTCTGTGAAGAGGCAGAAACATTAAGCTTAACCGCCTGATAAGTTAAAAACTTTTTCACATCCTCACTATCGAGGAGATCTGGATTTTTATACTTTGTATAGAGTTGGAGTTTAACAACCCATGCCTTATAGGATTTTAATGTTTTAGGAGAATAATGACGCATCTGAATTTCATCAGACAAAGCCGTCAGCTTGTTGTGCCATTTTTGTTCGCAGGTATTCACGTCCTTTTGGGCTTTGTTAAAATCAGGGATTGATTTTTTAATCGGATATTGTTGTTGTGTTTCCATTACTTTGCCCTGCACATAATTATTACTCCCAGAGGTTTGGTTTATCGACCTATTTTCTTTTTCAGGATTAGAACTGCTAAAAAACAGTTTTATGGCATGATCGGCCTGATTTTGTTGATCCGAATTCTGCCCTTTTGATTTGAGTTTTTCAATAAACAGAGGCAAGCTCGCACGGTTATTTTTTTCATATTTATACTTTTGACAAAAATCCAAATAATATCTGAGCCATTTTAAATAGAGATGTGCATCGGATTCAGGGATATGATTGTTGATCAATACAATTTTATATTTTTTAGTGGTTTGAGGATCAATTTGAATCATTTGTAATTATCCTTTTGTCGAATAACACCCGAATTTGAGTGTTGTGCTGTTAGAAAACACTCTAACACTATCAAAATTAAATTGTCAAAACCTTTTGACAATCAATAAATTGAATGTTACTCGACAAAAGGGATATTTGTGGTGTTACCCAGAAAAAAAACAGCTTAACCCCTTGTTCAATGCGCCTGCGGCGCATTGAATGCCGAGTTGAGTTAAGTTTATCGCCCGCCGCAGGCGCATAGAACAACGAGTTTGAGCGGACATCCTTATCAGTCGCAGCTCAACTCGGCATTATT
>JASJGP010000228.1:0-8918 GCA_033791485.1 Desulfobacterales bacterium
GAACAATGACGATAAGATAGATGAAAAATTTAAGAAAATTTTTCGATCTTTTATTCACAACCAGTTATATGCTCCTTAATTTTGATGGCGGTGTAGAAAGTCTCATCTACTGCGTTGAAGCGGCTTTTCAGACACTCGGCATACTAAATGTATTGCCTCGTCCCTGAAAAATTTCTCCGCCTTTTTATCCCGCTGATTTTTAGCGGGGGTATATGGAACTTGGAAGGATGCCATCGGCGTTACTTTTTACGAGCGTGTTTTGTGTTTTGCCACGCTTTTTAACTTAATTTCAACTGCTGCCTTGCAGAATAAACTCAAGCTGGAGATTAAATAAAGAATGAATGACACCCATACACCGATCATTATAGGATGTGATCACGCTGCATATCCGTTAAAAGAAAAGGTCAAAGATTATCTTGCCGGCAAAGGAATAGACGTTGAAGATGTTGGGACTAACAGTGAAAAGTCTGTTGATTACCCTGATTTTGGAAAAAAGGTTTCATCAATGGTTTCAAATGGAAATTTCAAGCAGGGCATACTGATGTGCGGGACAGGAATCGGTATGTCAATGGTTGCAAACAAATTTTCTCATGTCAGAGCGGCACTTTGCACAGAACCCTTTTCTGCTGAAATGAGCCGGCGTCATAACGATTCCAACATACTTGTAATGGGCGGACGAATGCTTGGGGAGACGCTTGCCCTTGAAATAGTAAGGGTTTGGCTTGAAACTCCATTTGATGGCGGAAGGCATCAGGCAAGATTAAATCAATTTGACACAGTTGATTCCTGATTAATGATGTTAGAGACTATTGATAATGAAAAAAAAGGAATAGCTTTGCGGCTGAAATATGTTAAAAAATTAGATCCTGATATTGCCGAATGCATTACCAAGGAATTTGAAAGGCAAAAAGACACACTGGAGCTCATTGCTGCTGAAAATATCACAAGTCCGGCAGTTATGGAAATCCAGGGAAGCATACTGACCAACAAATATGCCGAAGGATATCCTGACAGGCGCTATTACGGCGGGTGCGAATTTGTAGATGTTGCTGAAAAACTCGCCATAGACCGCGCCAAAAAGCTTTTTAGTGCAGAGTATGCAAATGTACAGCCCCATTCAGGCTCGCAGGCGAATATGGCCATCTATTTTGCATTTTTAAAACCAGGTGATACAGTACTTGGTATGAACCTGTCTCATGGAGGCCATCTCACCCATGGAAGCCCTGTAAGCTTTTCAGGCAGATTATTTAATTTTATTCATTATGGGATAAAAAAAGAAACAGGAATTATTGATTATGAAGAAGTGGCACGACTGGCGGAAAAGCATAAACCCAAGATGATTGTTGCCGGTGCCAGCGCTTATCCGCGCATCATAGATTATGAAAGATTTTCTCAAATTGCAAAGCAGGCAAGCGCATATTTAATGGCTGATATGGCTCACATTGCCGGTCTGGTGGCGGCAGGCGTTCACCCGTCTCCAATACCTTTTGCGGATGTTGTTTCCTCAACTACGCACAAAACTTTAAGAGGGCCAAGAGGAGGGTTAATTTTAGCCCGCTCGGATTACGGCAAACGTCTTAACAGCGAAATATTTCCAGGGATGCAGGGCGGCCCGTTCATGCATGTCATTGCAGCTAAAGCGCTGGCATTCAAGGAAGCTTTCAGCGAATCTTTTGTAATATACCAGAATGATGTTGTAAAAAATGCAAAGGCCCTTGCAGAATATATGTTGGGAAATGGCATCAATCTCGTTTCAGGCGGTACTGACAACCATATGATACTTCTGGATTTAAGAAATCTGGGTATTACCGGCAAAGATGCTGCGTCTATCCTGGAGAAAGCAGGTATAACGGTTAATAAAAACTCAATACCGTTTGAAAAACTAAGCCCGCATATAACCAGCGGTATTCGCATAGGTACACCTGCTGTCACTACAAGGGGTATGAAAAAACCGGAGATGGAAATTATAGCCAGGCTTATTGTTGATATCCTAAAAAAACCTGGTGATGAGAGGTTAGTTGAAAAATCCAGAGCAAAAGTAAGTGAGCTATGCAGGGCTTTTCCGCTTTATGAGGAGTATGATTTTTAAATGCCGATTTGGGTCTGTTTTAAAAGGAGGTTTTAACACTTAAATGTCCGTAAATGGCCATCGCCCTTCGTGGGAAACTTATTTCATGGATATTACTACGCTTGTGGCAAAGCGGTCGACATGTATAAGACGAGCTGTCGGCGCCATAATAGTAAAAGATAAAAGGATTCTGTCAACCGGCTATAACGGAGCGCCAAGCGGCATAAGACACTGCATTGACACAGGGTGTTTGCGGGAGCAGATGAACGTGCCATCCGGGGAAAGGCATGAGTTGTGCCGAGGTATTCATGCAGAACAAAATGCCATTATTCAGGCAGCATTCCATGGTGTTTCAATAAAAGGTTCAACTCTTTTTTGTACAAATCTTCCGTGTTCAATATGTGCTAAAATGATTATTAATGCTGGATTAAAAAAAATTTATTACAAAGCCGGGTATGCGGATTCCATGTCCGAAGAAATGCTGAAAGAAGCATGCGTTGAAGTGATTAAATTTAACAACGGCAATCAGGGGGAAAATAAATGAAATGTCCGTTTTGTGGAGAGATTGACAACAAGGTTATAGATTCCCGGTTGAGCAAAGACAGCAATGTCATTCGCAGACGCAGGGAATGTCTTGAATGCAGCAGAAGATTTACTACTTATGAACACATAGAAGAAATTCCCATTATGATTATCAAGAAGGATGGGCGTCGAGAAGTCTTTTCTCGCGGCAAGATTCGTTCCGGCATTAAAAAAGCTTGCGAAAAAAGAAATATCAGCATGAATGTCATCGAAGATTTTATAGACGACATAGAGCGCGACCTCAGGGAAACCGGTGAAAAAGAGATTCCTTCTACAGACCTTGGTGAAAAGATTATGATAAAACTCCATGAGATGGATGATGTTGCATATGTAAGGTTTGCATCTGTTTACAGAGAATTTAAGGATGTAAACGATTTTGTTTCAGAACTTAAGGGCCTTTTAAGTAAACAGTGAGGAAGATGGATGACAAAGCATTCATGGAAATGGCCTTAGACCTTGCAGAAAAGGGCCGGGGCTTTACTTCACCGAATCCTATGGTCGGCGCTGTAATTGTTAAAGACGGCATTGTTGTTGGATCGGGATATCATGAAGCTGTTGGGAAGGCTCATGCAGAAGTTAGTGCAATCAAGGCTGCCGGTAGTTTGGCAAAAGGAGCAACTCTCTATGTAACTCTTGAACCCTGTAATCATCATGGACGGACACCTCCCTGCACTGAAAAAATCAAAGCTGCAGGTATCAGTAGAGTAGTGATAGCCATGAAAGATTCCAACCCCGATGTAAAAGGGGGCGGTATCGATTATTTAAAAAAACAAGGCATTGATATTTCTTCAGGCCTTTATGAAAACAGGGCCAAAAGGCTGAATGAAGCATTTATAAAATACGTCCAAACCAAACGCCCGTTCGTTATTATAAAATGTGCCGCAACGTTGGACGGAAGAATTGCAACAAAAACAGGGGATTCCAGATGGGTATCGGGTGAGGAATCCAGGACGTTTGTTCACAGGCTCAGGCACGCTGTCGATGCAATCATGGTGGGGATCGATACCGTCAAAAAGGATAATCCGAGATTAACAACCCGTATAGAAGGCATGAAGAGCTTAGATCCGATAAGGATCATCCTTGATACGCATCTTTCAATTTCCGAAGATGCCCGGATATTGCACCTTGATTCCGATTCTGATACAATCATTGCAACCGGGGCATCTGCTTCAAAGGACAGAAAGGCGGCAATAGAAAAAAAAGGCGTTCGGATTCTTGAAGTTTCTGTTAAAGACGGACTTATCAACCTTGATATTCTGATTGAGAGCCTTGGGGGTTTAGGTATCACAAGCCTTCTTATTGAAGGCGGAAGCCGTGTAATCGCTTCATCTCTCGCAGCCCGGATTGTTGACAAAGTTATCTTTTTTTATGCGCCCAGGATCCTGGGCGGAGATGATGGCGTTCCCATATGCAGTGGTGCCGGCCCGGAGTTAATGAGTGAATCAATTCCGCTAAAAGATATCAATGTCCGGCGATTCGGCGATGATGTCATGATCGAAGGGTATATTGATACATGTTCACAGGTATTATAGAAGGTTTTGGAACTATTTCAGGCATAAAGCCGTCCGGTCAGAGCAGACGTATGGCTATAAATGCCGATTACGAGCTTGATAATACAAAAATTGGCGACAGCATAGCAGTAAATGGTGCATGCCTGACCGTAGTATCTTTTAGTGGAAAACGGTTTGAGGTGGATGTTTCCCCTGAAACTGTTGCAAAGACAACCCTGGGAAAAGCAAAAATCGGAGACCGTTTAAACCTTGAAAGAGCCTTGTGCATTTCCGACAGAATAGACGGACATCTTGTTTCAGGGCATATCGACGGTATCGGAAAAATAAAAAGCAGAAAGACTGAAGAGAATGCAATCATTATTACCTTTAATATACCGGAGTCGGTTTCGTATTATATAATAAAAAAAGGCTCTGTTGCCGTGGATGGTATCAGCCTGACTGTTAATGAATGCGATCATGAAAGCTTTCAGGTGAGCATTATTCCGCATACGGCAAAGCTGACTACTCTTGGCTTTAAAAAAATATCGGATTCGGTTAATGTTGAAACAGACATGATCGGAAAATATGTTGAACGCTTTGTTACCCAAACTAAAGCAAGTGGTAATGAAAAAAAAACTGAAAAATCATCAGTTGACATGCAGCTTCTTGCCAGGACAGGGTTTATTTAAATATTCGTAAAAAGTCAAAAATCTCACCCCCCCTTAATCTCATGTCGCGGACAGAGGGGAAATGGGACTTTTTTTAAATTCATCAATATCAAAATATTCAGGAGATAAGTAAATGTCAATTATTGCAATAGAAGACGCCATTAAGGATATCCGAGCCGGCCGTATGGTCATTCTTGTGGATGATGAAGACCGTGAAAACGAGGGGGACCTTACAATGGCTGCTGAAGCGGTTACACCTGAAGCCATAAATTTCATGGCCAAATACGGACGTGGGCTGATCTGCCTTTCAATGACAGGTGAAAAGCTCGACTCTCTGGCTCTTCCGCCCATGGTTGATAACAACACATCCCAGTTTCAGACAGGGTTTACTATTTCCATCGAGGCCAGATGTGGCGTAACCACCGGCATATCCGCTGCAGATCGAGCCACAACAATCCATGCCGCAATTACTGATAACGCCAAGCCCACCGACCTTGTCAGGCCGGGACATGTGTTTCCATTACGGGCAAGGGAAGGCGGGGTTATGGTACGATCCGGGCAGACGGAAGGTTCTGTGGATCTTGCGAGACTTGCCGGCTTAAAGCCCGCAGGCGTTATTTGTGAAATCATGAATGATGATGGTACCATGGCTAGAATGCCGTCTTTAGAAAAAGTCAGCAAAGAACATGGTATCGGAATATGTACTATCGCAGATCTCATTGAATACCGCATGCGAACCGAATCTTTTGTTCACAGAGCTGTAGAAACAGTTGTTCCTACGGGCCACGCTGGAAAATTCAATGTTATTGTGTATGAAAATGATATGGAGGATATACAAAATATTGCTCTGGTCAAGGGTGAAATCGACCCTGAAAAACCGATTCTTGTGAGGGTCCACTCAGAATGCCTGACCGGAGATATCTTCGGATCTCTTAGATGCGACTGTGGTGATCAGCTGCACAAAGCAATGGAGATGATGGACAAGGAAGGTGCAGGAGTCCTTCTTTATATAAGGCAGGAAGGCAGGGGCATCGGTCTTGTTAACAAATTAAAAGCCTATGTATTACAGGATGAAGGACTGGATACTGTTGAGGCAAACGAAAAACTCGGATTTAAACCGGATTTAAGGAATTACGGTATTGGCGCCCAGGTACTGGTTGATCTCGGAGTTAGAAAGATGAAACTCATAACCAATAACCCGAAAAAAATGATCGGCCTTCATGGGTATGGACTAAGTATTGTCGAGCAGGTTTCAATAGAAATAAAGCCAAATAAATACAATAAAGGTTACCTTGAGTGCAAAAAGCTTAAGATGGGGCATTTGCTAAATATTGATGCAATGCCTTGAGAACTATACTGTAAAAAATATTATTACTTAATGAAGGCAGTTTCAAAATGTTCAATTTTGTTCGAGATCAAGGAAGACTAAAATTTTAACCACAGGAATACATGTAGTATTTCGAGGATTACAATTTGAGTCTGACGCAGATATCGGGCAAAAGGGGACGTTTTGGAATTGCCTTACAGGATGATTGATGGGAGGAGACTGATGCCAAACATTATGGAAGGCCAACTGCTTGGAGAAGGCAGGAAATTTGCCCTTATTGTAAGCCGGTTTAACGATTTTATTTCAGACCGGCTTATGGGCGGAGCTCTTGATGCTTTACTTCGAAGTGGTGTCAAAGATGAAGACATAGATATCGTGAAAGTGCCGGGGTCCTTTGAAATACCTCTTGTTGCAAAAAAGATGGTAAATAAGAAGAAGTATGACGCTGTCATATGCCTGGGTGCCGTGATTCGAGGTGCAACGCCGCATTTTGAATACGTGAGTGCCGAAGTATCAAAGGGGATTGCCACTGTCAGCATAGAATCCGAAGTTCCGGTCATTTTTGGAATATTAACCACAGACACCATTGAGCAGGCTATTGAACGCGCCGGAACAAAAGCAGGAAATAAAGGCTGGAGTTCAGCGATGTCTGCCCTGGAAATGGCAAACCTGGTTGATGTTGTTGAAAAAGCGTAATCATGGGAAATCGTCGCCGTTCAAGAGAACTTGCCATGCAAGCGCTTTTTTTTATGGATGTAAACCAGAATATCTCTAATGAAATGGTGGAACGTTTTTGTGATTGTTTCAACCCGCCGGACAGGGCGCGTCCTTTTTTTTTAGAACTGGTTGGAGGGGTTATAGGCGCTCTTGATAAACTCGACACAATAATTGAACGGTTTTCCAAAAACTGGAGAATAAGCCGCATGTCTCCGGTAGATAGAAACATCATGAGGATTGCGGCGTATGAAATTATTTACTGTAGCGATATTCCTTCAAAGGTAACCATAAACGAAGCGATTGATATAGGGAAGAAATTCGGTACTGAAGAATCCGGTGCTTTTATAAACGGAATTGTTGACAGCATTCGCATAGCACATGAAAAAGAGGATTTTATAATCGAGATAGATGAAGAGATAAAGCAGATTTAGTTAAGTAGTTTATTAGTTGAGTTGTTAAGTTGTATAAAAAAACATTATTAGCATAATGTAAATTCTAATCCTCTAAGTGTCCAATTAATGGACGATCTGAGAAAGTTGATCCCGCCTTTAACTACTTAACTACTCAACAACTCAACAACTTAACGAGGTCTGAAAAAAGGAGGATAATTTGATAATCAAATCACTGACACTAGGACCGATTCAGGCAAATTGTTTTATTTTGGGATGTGAAGAAACTTTAGAGGCCGCAGTTATAGATCCTGGAGACGAAGTGGATAGAATTCTTATGTCCCTGGCGGAATCAAGCCTGAAATTAAAATATATTATTAATACGCATGGCCATTTTGATCATGTCGGCGGTAACAAGAAGCTGAAAGATGCAACAGATGCCCAGATTCTGATACATCCCCTTGACGCACATATGCTTGACGAGATCTCATCTCATGGGTCTGCCTGGGGGTTTTCAGTTGAGAATTCACCAAAGCCGGACAGAACTCTTGAAGATGGAGACACAGTTTCCTTCGGAAAAATTACGTTGAAAGTGATTCACACACCCGGACATTCACAGGGAGGGATATCTTTATATACCGACGGGCATGTTTTTGTCGGCGATACACTCTTTGCCGGTTCAGTGGGCCGTACCGACCTGCCGGGCGGAAATTTTGAAACACTTAAATCTAATATACAAAACAAACTTTTTGTGCTCGGAGATGATGTAAAGGTTTATCCCGGTCATATGGGAAATACTACCATAGGACAGGAAAAAAAGTACAATCCTTTTGTTGGAGAAAAGAGCGTATATTAATTTGGTTCTTCTCCAATTTAGTTGGAGAAGAGGGTCCAAGGATTCCAGGGGTCAAGGATTCAAGGGTTTGTTTTTTAAAGACTTTATCAGCGCTTTTAACATCCTTTCGATTTTGGCTATGTATTTGTTAAGTGTAGCCAATTCACCTTATTCAATTAAATCTAAATCCCCTGCTAATAATATCTCAAGTTTCCAAATCGCAAACAGAACTATAAGGTATGTAAAGCACCCTAATGCAATTCATGGTTTTCTTTCTTCCTTTGCAAATTTTGTTGTTATTCTTTATATCTATAAACAGAGTCCATATGACTTTTGCCAGACTTTCAACTTGTTGTAATTCTTTAGTATTTTTATCCGCCTGTTCTATGGCGGATCACTCGAAACCTTGAATCATAGAACACTTGTAACCTATGGGATAACGCTTGTTCAATTGGAGATAACCCATTTATTTTGCCCTAATTAACTATAACTAATCGGGAGATGATCCGTCAATTTTAACATTGTAAGCCAGGTTTCTTTCTTAAATAACTTCACCCTCCCATAGCATTTTACAAAATATGCACCAGGGAAGGATGCTGACATTGGAACTCAATTTTCTTGGAAACGGATCTCTTGAGATGATAAAACTTTTTCGGCATTTTTGTTCTTCATAAAACAAAAGTAGCAATTAACATGAATTAATCGATATATCAATATACCAAGAAACATACCGGAATCCCGACCTTGACATAACCGGAAGACTATTCGAAAACATTCCCTGTTTTAACACTTGCATTAAATATTGCTAAGTCCTATTATCACTTCCCGTGCAAATCGAGACC
>JASJGP010000229.1:0-8518 GCA_033791485.1 Desulfobacterales bacterium
GTAAAGGCCGAAACACGGGCCGCACCCAGTATAAACAAAAGGGGGTCACATCCGATAATCGAAGCCACCGGCATAGATTTACCCATTGCCTGGTATTTTTTTAATATGATGTCTGCGTGTTTTCCCTTTATGAACTGGGTCCCCATCTTGTCCTTGCTGAAAAGCTGGCTCCGGTACGTGCCCAGGTTGACCCAGCCGGTCTCAGGATCTTTACAGATGATAAAATGAGCAGTACCGATAAAGCGTCCGCCATCCAGTGGATACCACTTGGGCACAGGAAACTTAAAAAGATCTACATCATCACCGGTTAAAATGTTTTCTTTACATGGGGCAGCGTTGGCTTCCACCCACACAGGTGGCGTAAGGTTTTCACCCAGCTCGGCCCATGCCTTGTATAGATCCACGAGCGTAGAGTCAAGGGGCTGTCCCATAATTAATGCCAGCCTTTGCGTTGTGGTGCATACGCTGGTAATGAGCGGAGAGTTATAATCTTTTATGTTTTCAAAAAGAAGTGCCGGTCCGCTTTGCTCTTCATTTAGCTTTGCGATATGTGACAGTTCCAGGTTCCAGTCTACTTCTGCCGTGATTCGTTTGCACAATCCTTCTTTTTCACTCTTGGCAATAAAATCCCTCATGTCTTTCATGAATGTAGTTACCTCCTGTTTTTCCTTTTGTTTAATTTGTAAAAAGCCTCATTCATCCACTAACCCAAACCTTGAACCTTAAAATATTTACATTTTTTTACTTCGGAATCTTGATGCGTTTCATGGCCTGGTCCATCAAAAGTTGGTATCCACTTTTGTTCCCGATAAGTGGTTTTGCCTTGCGTTGGCTCCACACAGTTTCCGGTCGGGCCTGGACGATAAACAGGTTATCCGGGAAAGTCAAATCTTTGTCAATCGCCCATTCGATATCCATGGGACAATCGTAGTGGGTCTCGATATTTTTGGCCATCTTTACCAGTCCCTTGACCTCTTTGTCTTCCAGGCAGCAAGTACACTGCATTTTCTCGTCAACATCCGCATTAACCGTTTCTCCTTTTTCCGGATCATAAACACATTCGATGTGCTTGGTGGATACGGTCTTGTCGGTGGTTTCCATCACTATCTTGTCCACGACGAATTTGTCAGGATTTACGGAGCCTGACACCACAGTTTCCCCCAGGCCCCAGCTCCCCTCGATAACAACCTTGGAGGAATCGCCGTCTGTTGGGTTTATGGTAAACATGACCCCGGCGACCTTTGAATTGACCATTTTTTGAATGCCCACGCTAATCAGTACTTTGTTTTGTGGGAAATTGTTTTTTATTCTGTAATCGATGGCCCGGGCCGTAAACAGACTGGCCCAGCACCACTGGACTTTTTCCACCACCTTGTCCACTCCTTGAATCCAGAGATAGGTGTCCTGCTGTCCGGCAAAACTGGCCGTGGGTAGGTCTTCGGCCGTCGCACTGGAACGAACCGCCACCGGAAGCGATTCTACACCACATAAAGTGCACAGGTCACTATAGGCTTTCTCAATGGCTGTTTTAATTTCTGCAGGCATGGCAGCATTCCGGATCAACTGTTGTATTTTATCACTGGTACCGTCGAGTGAGGTCATGTCTCCTGTTTTCAATTCAGACAGGATGCTAAGTATCTCATCTTTGATGCCTGTATCGGTAATAAAACGAAAGTAGCTTTCCGTAGTTACCGCAAATCCGGGAGGAACCCGAATACCGGCATTGATCATCTCTCCCAGGCTGGCATTTTTCCCCCCGGCTTGCATAAGGGAGCTCTTATTCAGGTTTTTGAAATTCAGGATATACTCCATTTGTTTCTCCCTAAAACCATACTCCAAAAAGGCCCATAAAAATTGATGATTGACGATTAATCAACCATCAATCACCAATCTTTTGAAATATGGGCATTTCCCGATTAAGTCTTTCACCGGAAAATGCCCATGATTTACAATTGGTGGAATTTCATCCCGCTTTTTTTACAATGGTGACCACACCCGTATCTCCATCCACTTTGATAATATCTCCGGTTTTGATGACCGAAGTGGCCAACCCTGTACCGGTGACCGACGGAACACCGTATTCCCTGCACACAATGGCCGCGTGGCTGGTGAGTCCGCCGATATCCGTTACCGCAGCCTTGATATTAGTAAACACAGGCGCCCAGGAGGGGTTGGTGGTGGGGCATACGATGATCTCGCCGGGTTGAATATCAACGATCTCTTTGAGTATCCTGAGTACCCGTGCGGGACCTTCAACCACCCCTGCAGAAGAAGCAAATCCCTTGATCTCCGAGATATCTCCCTGGGCCGTTTCATCGAAACCCTTGAGCCATTCCTGCACCCTGTCCGTGGTAACACCCCACAACATGATGGTAAACGGTTCGGCCACTTCTTCGGGGGGCACACCCAGGGCCGGGGTCGGGTTCCAGGATCTTGCTGCCTCAAGAATTTTTTTGCGCTTTGCGGCCTTGGCTTTGTAATACGAACCCCTCATGGGGATATCCACACCCAGAGCCCAGCCGGTAGCCACCTCGGTAAGCAGTTCGGGAACCTCGTAACGGTTGAACATGAAAATGTCATCCACTTCATCGATCATATCCGCATCGACCATCAGCGTTCCCAGATTCCTGATCTTGGAAAACCATATGGTATGAAACCAGTGCTCGACCCAAAACAAATGATCTTCAGCATACCTGTATATGGTCCGGACAGTCTTGTAGGCGCCGTCAAACGCTTTTCTGTCTTCGTCTGTCTTTATCAGCGCCGTGTATTTGGCAACAACCTTGTCCCGCTCTTTGTCGATCTGGTCCAGTGCCCGTTCGATGGTTTCTCCCTTGTCCAGTCGTTCCAGGTAGCTCTTAATGTAGCCGTATGGAATTTCGGGAACCGTGATCCAGCTTCCTTCATGGTGGTACCAGCCGCTGCCGCATGATACGTAAAACCACGGGTCCTTGACTTTTTCATACTCTTCAAGCCAGTGTTTCCCTTCGGGTGTCTTCTCAAGTTCGACGATTTTTTCTTCGACGGAAGAGGCGCTTTTCAGAATGTCCGAAATCCCCTGAGTTGAATGTGCCAGTCTGGAAAGCTTGCAGAGTTCTTCCTCAGGTTTAAACATGGACACATAAGCCCCGGCCACCATTTTGCCGATGGCGCTCTCGTTGATACCTGGAAAGAGCTTTCTGGCCACATCGGAAAACATCAGGTACGCCAGATAGGTCAGGTTCAGCATCTCAAAATGATACTGCCATCCTTTGATCATTTGATTGGCAAGTATGTCAAAGGATTCCATGAGATCATATGAGACATAACAGCCGGTGGGAGCAGGCAGAACCTGGTCCTCAGGAACGAACTTGGGCAGTTCCGCCGGGATCTCCACAGCCTTCATTTCCTCACCCAGGGCTTTGAATTTGGTCAGCCATTTGTCCCACAGTTCATCATAATGCTCGAATACGTAAAACACCCGCTTTTCAAACAACGCAGCCTTCTCTCCAATGATATTATCGGGCGGGGGAGCGATGGCGCAGATATACATGTAGGGTCCAACCATCCTCTGGGCGATACCTTGGGCCGGAGGGATGCAGAACACCCGGGTGGTATACTGCGAAAGGGATATTTGCCATGCCTCCTGGAAGATCTGGTCCAAAGGCGGCATGGGTTCCGGGGCATGGATCTTGTCCAGATACCAAAACTGGGCTTTTTCCCATTCAGCCCGGTCCTGAGAGAACTGATAATGGGAAGGATACATATCTTCCCATCCTTCCAACTCGGCGGGGATTTCGTACTCGTGTGGATCCGGAAACCTTCCTTTATTTTCATCTGGCATTTTACTCCTCCTTTTTGTTGGGCGGTTGCAGATATATATAAAACCACTTCAGCAGCGGTATTGAATAGCGTTTCAGTGCATTTAACCGGAGGAATCCTGAAAGAGGAAACTGGGGTATACATAACTGTATGGATGATTAAATAAACACTGTCAAAGCAATTAAATTTATGCTATCCATAAGTTATTCTTATATGTTGATTTGCACCTATAAATAAAATTTAACCCAAGGGGAAATGCTTGATTTTGATGAACTCATAAAATAATCTTTGCATAATCCCCAGATGGCTAAGTAAAAAGGCTTAAATTCCCCCGCTAAAAAGCAGCGGGATAAAAAGGCGTAACGGTTTTTCAGAAACGAGACTATACTTATAGTATGTCGAATTCCTGAAAAAACGGACCCACGCAGTAGATGAGACTTTTTACGGCACCATCAATATGGAAGGTGTTCTATGCTAAACTTTAATCAGCTCAGAATATTTTACCACGTAGCCAAACATCGGAATTTCACAAGAGCTGCCGAAGATCTGTTTATTTCCCAGCCGGCTGTTACGGCCCAGATGAAAGCGTTCGAAGCGTATTGCGGTCTCAAGCTTTTCAAAAAAAAGGGACGCATAAACTGGTTGACCGATGAGGGAAAGACACTCTTTGAATACGCCAAAACGATATTTACCCTTGAAAATGAAATCGAAAGCACCATCGATGACATGAAGGAACTCAAACGGGGTGTACTGCGCATCGGAACCACCAAAGCATACGCTCGTTATTTCATGCCGCTGATGCTCTCCACATTTCACAAAAAGTATCCGGATATCGGGATCGAACTCAATGAGGGCAGCTCCCTTGAAATGACCTATAGTTTGCTTGATTTTAAAAACGAAGTGGCCATCATAGCCAAAGCAGGAGATGTCTCCGGCATCCGGTTTATCCCTTTTAGCAGGGAAGAAATGTTAGTGATCACCGCACCGGATCACCATTTGACTCGCAGGGACGCAATCTTTTTCGAAGACCTTGCAAATGAGCCTTTTATTATGAAAGATAAAGGGTCAGGCACGCGCAAATTGGTAGATCGGTTATTTGCTCAGAACAATTGTACTCCACATATCCTCATGGAAGTCAGCAATGCCGAATTTATCAAGCAACTTGTACAGAGGGGAGACGGCATCTCCTTCCTGGTCCGAGAGACGGTAGCCGCTGAGCTTTCAGATGGCACATTGGCTGCGGTTCCATTAAAAGGGGAAAAGGTCTATCTGGACGTCAGTATTGCCTATCTTGAAGACCAGCATCTTTCACCGTCCGCAAAGGCTTTATGGAAACACTGGAGAAATTGCAATTTGGCAAAGAAATAACGCCTCAGGGCATCGGAGTGTTTATGGCAAAAATCCTGTCCCAGCAAAAACAAAAAAAGTGAACGGTTCCAGGTTCAGGGTTTAAAGTTCCAAGGTTAAAGGCTCCTGATATTCTTAACTCGTTTCAACCCGGAACCGTGAGCGCTAAACCGCTTAACTCACACATAGCTGAGAGTTTAGTATTGTAATCATGGGACAGAAAATGATACAAAAAGAGGATCAAACAAGTCTGAATGGATACTTCATCCGTAGCAGTCACGAGAAAAAAGGAGAAAAGATGCATATATACTCAAAGATTTACCAGTTTGCCGCTTCGGCAGGGGCGTTTGAAGGATTTGTTTATAAAAAAAAAGATGCTGAAGAACTAGGCGATATGGGTGCCCTTTCTGGATGGATTGATAATATCGTTGCAGCCTACGATCATCTGCCTGATGAAGCGATAAAGTTGTTTCAGGATTCCTGCAACCGGACTCTGGGAAGAGCGATTCTCTCATTAACCCCCGTTCTGGGTAAAGATCACAATTTTATAACCAAAATTAAATCAATTATAAAAGGCAGCATACCAGCGTCACCCGATGATTTTAACAAAAAAAAGTGGTTTCAGAGTTAAAATATTAATATGTCAAATAAGCGAGTATTAAAAGGAAGAGTCGTAAGCGGCGCAAAAAAAGCCGCTTTTTTTACACAGCTTGACTGGGTATTAGAGCAGTGCTCGGAAAAACTGGGGTTTAAGCCTTTCCCGGGTACTCTCAATATTGAGATTCTGCCGGAAAGCTTTTTAGGTGTCGAATCGATACAGAAAGAAAAAGTCATAGAACTGATTCCTCCTGATCAGATTCATTCGGCGTTCTGCACCGCACAGGTGCTTCCGGTTTCAATAGAAGGAATAGTTGCGGCAATGATCATCCCCGAAGAAAAGGTAAGAATGCATGGGAAAAATATCATTGAAGTGATCGCTCCGGTGAGTCTGAAGGATGCTCTAAATATAGATGATGGAGACACTGTAACATTAACAATTAAAAAAACTCTTTTAAAAGATGATTAAGCCAAAACAGGAAAAGATTCTCGTCGATGCTGTAATCTTAGACCTTGACGGAACCATTATAGACTCGATCGGGATATACTTTAAAATTGTAAACGCTGTACTTGAAAGACTCGGTTTACCTCGGGTTTCAACGGCTGATTTGATGGACGCAACCGAAAATGGTGAATTTGACTGGAATATGATCTTACCTGAAGAGATTAAAGAAAATAAGGAAGAATTAATCAAAAATGCATGGAAAATAGCCGGGGAAATTTATCCGAAGATGTTCTTTGAGAAAGTGAATTTGATACCGGGTGCTAAAGATGTATTAACAAGGGTTTCAGAAACAGGGATAAAATTGGCGGTCGTCACTTCAACACCGCAAAAGAATATGACATATAAACTTAAGCCGCTTATAGAATCCGGTATTAGCCATTTGATGGAAGAAATAATAACAGCAGATGATACCTCTAGAAAAAAGCCCGCAGCCGATCCGCTGATTGAGTGCAGCAAACGGCTTGGGATAGCAGCAGGAAAGAGCGTGTATGTGGGAGATATGCGGCTGGATATAAAAGCAGGCAAGTCAGCCGGAACAAAGACCATCGGAGTGCTCACAGGTTTTGCCGACTTTGAATCCCTTAAGACAGAAGAGCCTGATGCGATTATAAATAGCATTGCCGAACTGCCGGATGTCATCTTTATGTAATTACTGAATTAGTTAAACAGAAGATGGACAGTCTTTTCCTTAACAGCCGGAAGAATCTGACCCCTATCCACAAGATGTCTGTTTTTATTATAAAGAGTCAGGAATCGTTGAAGAACCATTTCCTCATCATGCCTCATTGCTTTCTGAATCAACAACAAGCGCCTCCTGCACGTCTTCTTCGGTAATACCCAGAAGAATGAGTATATTAGTCAATCTTTCCTTTCCTATAGACATGTTCGCAGCGTTAACCAAAGATTTCCTGGCATTGTATGCAATCCCCAAACCGGCTTGGCCCAACATCAGCGCATCGTTAGCCCCGTCCCCAACAGCGACGACCTGGTCCATCAAAATTTTTTCCTCTCGTGCGATGTGATTGATGATACGTGCTTTGCCCGCTGCATCGATAATATCTCCAATCACTCGACCCGTAAGTTTTCCATTCTTCAACTCCAGCCTATTGGCAAAAGCGTAATCAAGCCCAAATTTGTCTTTCAAGTGATTAGAAAAGAAATCAAAACCCCCAGTCACTACACCTATCTTGTAACCCAAAAACTTCAAGGTGCTGACCAATTCTTTAACCCCTTTTGATAAAACCATTTTCTGGCGAATTTCTTCAAGGTCGCCTATGCTTATCCCTCTGAGAAATGCAGCCCGCTGCCGAAGCGACTCTTCGAAGTCCAGGTCCCCCCTCATGGCCTTCTCGGTGACGCGTGACACCTCTCGTTTCACACCGGCTTTAAGTGCAATTTCATCTATTATTTCCATGTCGACTAGCGTGCTATCCATATCGAATACAATCAGACGCTTATTTTTTCGGTATGCCTCCATCTTCTGGATAGCCATATCGAAATCCAACTCACAACTTTTTATCATCAACCTTTTCTTTATTCTATGCAGGTTTTCTTTCGTTCGGACATCTACAGTCATCTCCATAGTTCTACGGCCATAATTGTGTAAAGTGGTTATAGACTCGATATTTACGTTTTCATCGCCCAAAATCCGAGATAGGGTTGCAAGCGCCTTGGTTCCGCCAAAGTGTGTAATAACAAAGAGCGGTCGTTGATTTGAAATCTGAACCTCACTTTGGCGATAGAGTTTGAATTGTAGGTTCAATCCCAGCTGGCTGGCTTCAAACAGAAGGTCTTTTATGACGCTGTCCTTTTTGCTGGTAGCACTGCTGAGGTCTAACAGGAAATACAGGCCCAAAAGATCCTGTGGGGAAGCTTGCTCGATATCCATGATTTCGACATGGTGCTCACTTAAAATACCTGTAAAGGCTGCCGCAATACCCGGGCCATCCTGCCCACTCACGGTTACCATAAGATAATTCTGTTCTTCCTTCATTAGCATTCCTTTTTAATTTCAATTCCCAATAATCTTACCATCAGATCAGGATGACGACCCTTCTACTTTTCTGAAAAAGTGAGAGAGGTAACGGTAGGTTAATAGCTTAAGAATTTGCTATTTAAACAATAAATATAGAAAGGTGACGATAGCATGTCAAGATGATATTGTATGCATCATAATGAAACGGTTAACCGAAAAGTGCCAACACGGCAGAAAGGGATAAAAAGGACAAACACGTTGACAGAACAATAGCTGAAGATGCATATTTTGTA
>JASJGP010000230.1:0-2937 GCA_033791485.1 Desulfobacterales bacterium
ATTAAAAACAATCACGAAAACACGAAATAAAAGCATCTTTTTCTATTTTCGCGATACAAATAAGACTTGTATAGATTATATGCAATAAGCATTCTTAGTTATAAAATAAAATAATTATAATAATTATTTATTTCACATCGACTATATCATATATGGGAGATAGGAATAAGTAATAGAAAACATTAATAAAGATGTTTTATTTCCGGGGATGAATGTTCGGGGATGGTAAGTTTGTTTATTGATTATTTTCTGATTTAACAAAACCGGTGGGCAAATAAACTAGAAAGGGTAGGCATATTTTTCCTGTCAAGTACAAAACCATCACAAATTCAATCGAAGTCTTTTCCTTAAGAATTGCTGCTGATATTTGTATATAAATTTTGTCAAAGCTTTTTCTTCATTGTTATCAATACTAACAAACTGTAATCCGCAGCATTTTTTTGGTTTAAGCGAGCCTTTTACAACTCTTACTATAGAAGCTTTATTAATTTTAGATTTAAAAAACTTTCCATCCATCGGAAATAACAGTTCGATATCTTCAAAGACTTCTCCAACTTTAAAAAAACGTTTATTTTCAGATTCGGGCATACTGCCGACAAGAGCAATAAGGGTGCCGCCAAGACTGACATCAAGCACAGTCATTTTAAAAAGTTTCGCATTTATCTTGACATGAAGCCTGGTCCCAGGGGGAACTTCCAACCTGAAATCTTTTCTTCTTTGTTTTCGATTAATGAAATCAGGGAAAGTTATCTTCACTTCATCATGAAAAATCTCGCCACCGGATGTTTTAAAGGTGTAGCTTAAATTATCTTTTCCTGTAAATTCAAAATGCATTTTAACGACTTTCAGATCGCTGAAAACCGATCGGAAATCCTTTGGAGAATCGATCATAAATGCACTTTTATTCTTGTAGGGGAATACATTTGTAATAATGGTAAGACATTCATAATTCTTGCCAGGCAGACGCATTTTAATAAGTGTTTTATCTTCTTTTAGTGTTTTGAAAATATTTACTAAATTATCACCTTCGATTTTTTCAGGTTTTTGCATCCTTAAAACCTCAAATTTCACTCAATAAGGTCGTTAACGATCAATTTTTGTTCTTTTTTCGTATTTTCGTGAAAAAAACTTTTTCTTTTTTGGTTTACTCTGGTTGTAGTATAAATAAGATCTCTATGAAATCCGTGAACTCTGCCGAAGACCTTTGAAAAATGCATAATTACTATACACCATCTATCATTGTTTTACAATGAAATCCTGTATTTTTAAGTGTTCAAATTGCTGAATGGCTGGAAAATCAGGTATTAGAATTGCTTATTCTTCTAATCAAATCATTAGGGAAATATTCGTTATTCAACAAGACAGTTACTTTGCTTCCGGGCTGGGCAAAAGGCACTGATTGACCGTTGGAATCGATAATATCTGTTATTTTATCCTTAACCACCGGACCTTTTTTCCCAAGGACTTCTACATCATCGCCTTTAAACATTTTGTTTCTAACCTCGATATATGCCAGGCATTGGCCAGCTTTTTCAATTACTTTTCCAATGAAAAGGTGTCCGTCTAAGGGTTTATTTTTTGTATAATTCGGCAATACCTGATCAGGGTCTCCAAAATAAAAGCCTGTGCAATACCCACGGTTGTTTATTGAGGCAAGTTCTTCAATCCACCTGGTTTTGGTTACATAATCTTCAGGTGATGCATAATAGTTGTCAATAGCTTCTCTGTAAACTTTTACAGTTGATGCAAGATAGTTGATTGACTTCATTCGTCCTTCAATTTTAAATGAATCTATACCTGAATGGATAATTTCCGGGATGTGTTCAATCATGCACAAATCGCTTGAATTAAAAATATAGCTGCCACGGTCATCTTCAGTCAGTGGGTAGTATTTATTCGGCCTTAATTCCTCGACGACGGCATATTTCCACCTGCACGGGTGTGTGCACATACCACGGTTGCTGTCTCGATTCGACATAAAGCTGCTGAGGAGACATCGTCCTGAATAAGAAATACACATGGCTCCATGAACAAAAGCCTCTATTTCCAGTGAGCTTTGCGAGGCAATTTCATTTATCTCTTTTAAAGAAAGCTCCCTTGCTACATTTATTCTTTTAACGCCCAGTTTTTCCCAGAACAATACACTTTTGTAATTAGTTGTGTTCGCCTGGGTGCTGAGATGTACGGGAAGCTCAGGTATAATGCTGCAAGCTTCCATGAATATTCCGGGATCGGAGATGATAACAGCATCTGCACCGATTTTCGCAATATAGTTCAGATAATCGATGACCGCTTTTTGTTCAAAATTCCTTGCATATATATTGCATGCCACAAAAACCTTAACACCTGTTTTATGTGCATATTTTACGGCGCTTTGAAGTTCATCTAAGGTGAAATTTCCCGAAAAGTTTCTAAGACTGAAATCTTTGCCGGCAAGATAAACCGCATCTGCACCATAATGTATGGCGATTTCAAGTTTTTCCGGATTGCCGGCAGGAGCAAGAAGCTCTATTTTTTTGTTTTTTTGTAGCAATTTTGTTCTTTCAAATATATTTTTCTGACAGGATACTCGGATTATAATCACCAACCACGTAGAACGGGTGGTTTGATGAAGACTCCTTGAAGGCGTCTAAAAGTATCGCTATTCCTGCAGATTACAATCCAATATTAAAGACGTAGCCATAGTTAAAAGACTATAAACGTCGAACATCGAACGTCCAACGTCGAATTTTGAATAAGGTATTCTGCCAATTTATAAACTTACAGGAGCGGTAAAACCTTGATTTCAGTGTGGCTCCGGGGTTTTGCAAAGGTCTCTGTGAGCTGCTTATTGATCCGGATTACGATATCCGATTCCAAAAATTCCCGGAATGCCAAAATTAATCCAGCTACCCGATTTTATTTTGCCCCAGACGCTAGTGTCGGCAAAAATCACAT
>JASJGP010000231.1:0-3054 GCA_033791485.1 Desulfobacterales bacterium
GGAGAGCCCTTGTCAGGAGTGCAAATACAGGTATAAGTGGTTTTATCGATCCTGTGGGCAGGGTTATTGATTCAACTGACCTATTTCAGGATGCGGTCAGAACACATACTGTTCCTTTAATAAACGAAACATCTTTTTATACCCGCTGTGGAGATCTGTTTGCAATATGCTGCCTGGCTGTTATGGTTCTGGTTATATTAAGAGACTTTATCCTAAAAAAGCGGAAGAAATAAAACAACAGGAGGAAAATAAAATGTCCATTGAACTCAAGCAGACCATAAAGGAGTTTTACGATAAATTAGAACAATTACGAGGTTATCTTTGACATAGACGGCAAAGTAAAAAGACTTGCTGAAATCGAAGATCAGATTTCCAAAGATGGCTTTTGGGATAATCCGGATGAAACAACAGCGATTTTGAAAGAAAGAACATCCCTTTCCGGAAAGGTAGAAAGATTTAAATCGCTTTCCAATGATTTGGAAGAAAATGAACTCCTTCTGGAAATGGCATTAGAAGAGTCGGATGATGAAGCTCGTAAAGAAGTTAGCGGAAAGCTTGAAGAAATTGATGAAAGAATAAATAAACTTTCCCTCGACCTCATGCTTAACGGCAAAGATGACCAAAACAATGCGATCGTTTCCATTAATGCCGGCGCGGGAGGAACCGAAGCACAGGACTGGGCTGAGATGCTTTTTAGAATGTATGTAAGATGGGTTGAAAGAAAAGGCTTTAAAGTCAATATGGTCGATTTTCAGCCGGGTGATGAAGCCGGTATCAAAAGTGTTACTTTCACAGCAGGCGGAAATTATTCATACGGTTACTTAAAAACAGAAACCGGTGTCCACAGACTGGTGCGTATTTCGCCATTTAATGCCAGTGGCAAACGTCATACGTCCTTTGCGTCTGTTTTTGTTTATCCGGAACTGGATAAAGAAATTGTTATAGAAATTGACGATAATGACCTGCGTATTGATGTTTACAGGGCCAGTGGCGCCGGCGGTCAGCACGTGAACAAGACAAGCAGTGCTGTCCGCATTACACACCTTCCTTCCGGCATTGTTGTGCAATGCCAGCAGGAAAAATCACAGTTCAGAAACAAAGAAATGGCAATGAAGGTACTTAAAGCCCGACTTTACCAGCAGCAAAAGCAAAAACAGGATGATAAGTTTAAGGAAATACATAACGGCAAAGATGATATCGCCTGGGGAAGCCAGATCAGGTCATATGTTATGCATCCGTATCAAATGGTAAAGGATCACAGGACAAACCTTGAGACAGGGAACGTAAATGCGGTTCTTGATGGCGGGCTTGACCCTTTTATAAAAAAAGCACTTTTGATGGGGAAAAAATAGTCAATCAGAAATTTACAAACTCAATATGAGGTTAACTTGAGGCATAGGGCAATTATAGTTAAAAGTGTCTGAAACTCACGCATAAGTGAGCGTAAAGAAAGAACTTAGATCAATCCTTTCATACAAAACCAGCTTACGCCGGCATTGTTCGAATCATAGAAACCGTTATTTAAATTGTCGTTCTTTCTTAACGCTTACTAATACGCTCAAACAGTCAGCCATTTTAAATCTAATCGCCCACTACCTCAAGTTGCTTTTTTAAGTTTGTAAATTTCTAGTCTTTGAAAATCCTCTTTGATTTTAAACCAGAACTATGGACCCAATTGAAATTATAAGTAAATATTATACTCCGGGATCAAAGCTGTTTGATATCCTGGTAAATCACGGCCGACAGGTTGCAAAAAAGGCTCTTGATGCCGCAGCCAGAGTCCCTGATCTCAATTGTGATAGAAATTTTATAAAAGAAGCAGCCATGCTCCATGATATCGGTATTTTTCTTACTGCCTCGCCGAAAATAGGCTGCTTTGGCAAACACCCTTATGTCAGCCATGGATATCTGGGCCGTGAGCTTTTGGAAAAAAACGGCATGCCAAAGCATGGTCTTGTGTGCGAGAGGCACGTTGGTCTCGGCATTACAAAAGAAGAGATTATATTTCATAACCTTCCTCTTCCGGAGCGCGACATGTGTCCTGTCTCCATAGAAGAACAGATTATCTGTTATGCAGACAAGTTTTTTTCCAAAACCAGTAAATTAAATTCAAGAGAAAAACCTGTTAAAAAGGTCTTAAAGCGTCTTGAAAAATATGGCACCGACAAGGTCTTGCGATTTCAATCATGGGTAGAGCTGTTTACGGATTGATGATTGCTTTTACATCCACCGGCCTATCCACAAGACCATGTTTAAGAGAAAAATCGGCAAACCGCTGCCAGCGCCGGATATCGTGTTTCTGATTCTGAGAAAAATACGGCAATGTCAGCTTAAACGCTTCGGTTTCAGTCTTTCTGTCTGCTTCAGGGACAGCTTGGAAATATTGTTCAAGAGCTTTCTCAGGATTTGCGCGTGAATACGCAATACCCCTGTCAACTGCCATAGAAAATATCTTTATCAACTTTTCTTTTTCTTTCAGGACTTTAGCGCCACATACGAAAATAAGTTCATCGTAATCAGGTATGCCCCACTTTTCCAGTTCAAAATAGCCGGTTTGATATCCTTTGTGCCGCATCGCAACGGTTTCATAGGTTTTAAACGGCCCCATAATCGCATCGACTTTTCCTGCAACCAAAGACGGTACAATGGTAAACCCCACATTAATGGGTGTGTAGTTTTTAATTCCATTAATTCCGGCAAAAGCTTTAAGAAGAACATCCATTAAGCCCGGAACCGTGTAACCTATCCTTTTGCCTTCCAGATCCGAAGGCTTGCCTATCCCTTTTCCTTTTAAAAAAAGCAGGGTTGTTAATGGGTGTTCTATCAGGCGACCGACGGCAATAATGTCCAATCCTTCGGAAGCAGCAATAATTGTCTGGGGTTGGTAGGAAATTGCAATATCAACACTACCGGAAGCTGCGAGCTTCAGCGCATCTGAAGTGTCGGAAGGACTTAGTATTTTAATTTCCAGTCCTTTTTCGGAAAAATATCCCTGCTGCCTGGCAACATATATCGGAAGGTGATCAACATTGGGAAACCAGTCGAGCATTAAAG
>JASJGP010000232.1:0-2965 GCA_033791485.1 Desulfobacterales bacterium
ACGATTAACCCAATAAACCATTGAATGAAAGGAGACTGGTACAGATGGCAAATTTAATTCCACCTCATGGAGGAAAGGGCTTAACCTGCTGCCTGCTGGAAGGCGCAGAACTGGAAGCGGAAAAGAAAAAGGCTGAGGGTCTTAAGAAAATCTTAGTATCCCAACGTACAAAGGGCGACCTGATTATGATGGGAATAGGCGGATTCAGCCCTCTCACAGGATTTATGACAAAAGCTGACTGGAAAGGCGTATGTAACGACTACCTACTTGCAGACGGAACTTTCTGGCCCATTCCGGTCACACTTGATGTTTCCGGTGAAGATGCAGGTGCTATCAGCGAAGGGGACGAAATAGCTCTTTACGATCCCGAGAAAGACGAAATGCTGGCAACCATGAAAGTTACCGAAAAATACGAAATGAGCGAAGAAGACAAAAAATTCGAGTGCGAAAAGGTCTTCATGGGTGAAGGAACTCCAACTGCTGAAGAATTCTGGAAAATTGCAAAAGACGATCATCCAGGTGTTCAAATGGTCATGGAACAAAAAGAGTTCAACCTTGCGGGACCGGTAAAAGTTCTGACCGAAAGTAATTATCCCACAAAGTATGCCGGCGTCTATATGAGACCTGAAGAATCAAGAAAGATATTTGAAGACAAAGGGTGGAGCGAGGTAGCCGCTCTCCAGCTCAGAAACCCGATGCATAGATCTCATGAATATCTTTGCAAGATCGCAGTAGAAGTCTGTGACGGGGTTTATATTCATTCACTGGTTGGAAACCTGAAACCTGGTGACATTCCGGCCGACGTTCGTGTAAAATGTATCGACGCTCTAGTAAAGGGCTATTTCGTGGAAGACAATGTTGTTCAGGGCGGATATCCCCTTGACATGCGTTATGCCGGCCCCAGGGAAGGCCTGCTTCATGCAACTTTCCGCCAGAATTATGGCTGCTCACGTATGATCATCGGTCGTGACCATGCTGGTGTCGGTGATTTTTATGGAATGTTTGAAGCTCAAACTATTTTTGACAAGATCCCTACACCGGAGGGAGGCAAAGCCCTGCTCTGCACACCGCTGAAGATTGACTGGACCTTCTACTGCTACAAATGTGACGGCATGGCTTCAATGAGAACCTGCCCCCACGGCAAAGACGATCGCGTGCTCCTTTCAGGAACCATGCTTCGCAAGATGCTCTCCGAAGGCAAAGAACTTCCGGATCACTTCGGCCGTGACGAAGTTGTTGAAATTCTTCGAAAGTACTATGAAGGTGTTACGGAAAAAGTTGAAATCAAGCTGCACGGCGCTGCCACAGGCGAATAACTTTTTTCAACATTTACAATTAAGGGAGATGTCGTAAAGACATCTCCCTCTCAAGACCTTTGTAAAAGAGCCGTTTTGCAAAGGTCGTCCTCTCACAGCCGCCCTTTTCTCAATATTGCAATCAAAAGCCACATCCCCATTACCGCAGCGGCTAAAAACCCGACAATACCAATCAGGGATATTCCGTAAAAAAGCGGCGGAACATCAGAAATAACAATCAGGGCGGACCCGATGATCAGAGCAGCAATTATGATAGAAAATGACACCCTGTTGCTTATCTGATCATAAGTGGAAAGCATGGTCTCAAGACCCCGGTGCTCTAGGTTTAATGACAGCTTTTTGCTTTTAAGCAAAGTTGTAATCTCAAGAGCGTCTTTGGGGAACTGCTGCATAAATTGCAGAATTTCTGATGCCAGATTATAAAAGTTTCCTGCAATCCTCTTTGGAGCAAACCTTTCCAGTATTGCCCGCTTGATAAAAGGTTTTGTGTGACCGATCATGTCAAAATCAGGATTGAGCATGAGAGCAACGCCTTCGGCGGTGGTAAGAGCCTTCATCATAAGAAAGAGATCAGGCAAAATCGTCAGCCTTTGTCTGGAAGCCAGCTCTATCATATTCTGAAGCAGTTTGCCGATTTTAATATCCTTTAACGGCTTGTAAAGGTGTTGCATCATGAACTCTGAAACATCTTTTTCAAATAAACGAACATCCGGCGTTTCATCCCATGTTGTAAGCTTAAGGATAGTCTGGGCTGCTTTTGGTACGTCCTTTCTTAATATACTGTCGAGCAGATCAACAAATCTTTCTTTTGTAAAGGTATCCACACTGCCCATCATTCCAAAGTCTATCAAACAAATTATATTTTTCGGCAGGACAAAAATATTACCCGGGTGTGGATCAGCATGAAAAAACCCATATTCAAAAACCTGCTTTAATGATAATTCAGTTCCCCTGACTGTAATAATATTTCTGTCGAGACCGGCATCATCTATCCGATCAATTTCAGACACCTTGATTCCGTCAATAAATTCGGCCGTGAGGATACGTTCTGTTGATTTATCACTAAAAATTTTTGGAATATAAATGTTCGGGTCGTCTAAAAACTGCATGGCAACACGCTGCATGCTGGTCGCTTCAATGGTGTAATCGATTTCTTTTTCGATGGTTCTGGCAAATTCCTCAACAATTTTAACCGGCCTTTGCAGATCCATCTCTTCTACATGACGTTCCATAAGTGTTGCAAGATGAAGCATTATTTCAAGATCGACTTGTATCACCTTTGTTATTCCGGGGCGTTGAACCTTGACTGCAACCTCTTCGCCATCTTGCAGCCTGGCTCTGTGCACCTGTCCTATCGAAGCAGAGGCAAAAGGTTTTTCCTCAAAAGAGTCAAAAACCTCTTCCAGCGTAGAATTAAGTTCGGACTGAACAATCTGTTTTGCTTCATTGAATGGAAATGGAGGAACTTTATCCTGAAGTTTGGCAAATTCGGAAATAAAATCAACCGGCACCAAATCGGGGCGGGTGGAGAGTATCTGGCCCAGTTTAACATAGGTTGGCCCGAGTTCTTCAAGAGCCATCCTGATTCTTTCTGCCCGAGTCAGCTTTTCAACCCGATCGCGACTTTTTCTGGAAATCATTTGAAGACC
>JASJGP010000233.1:0-3169 GCA_033791485.1 Desulfobacterales bacterium
CAGCATGCCTGAAAAATTGCTCTGTAAAATCATCTTTACTAATGTATGTGCCGACGCCGGGGGTTTCTTTCATGGTGGTAATGCCGATACCGGTTACTTCATCCTTTTTTAAATCAAAGCCCACCATCACGCCGATGTCGCCGCCGTACCCTTTCCCGAATCCCTCTATGGCGACCCCTGTCAGGCAACCTTTGCTGATAGCAGGAAAGACTGTGACCTGATTATCTGTTTTGCCGACTTTAAATTGTTGCCTGTCAGCAATGGGATTGTTATCAAAATTCTTTAAAACATTCTTAAGGGCCGGCCCCTTAACACAGATAAGCACCTGCTCTTCAATACGGCTGAGGGTGGCCTGTTTAACGGTGCCCAGAAGGAGTCCTGCTACCAGACAAATCGCAGACAGGACTAATATCATTTTGATAATTTCACGCATGACTTATTACTTCGTTTTAAAAGGTTTCGGGCGTATACGATCGAAAATCGGGGTTAATAGGTTTGCAAGTAATATAGCAAAAGGAACCCCGTCAGGATAAACACTGTAAACCCGAATGATTATTAAAAAAACACCTCCGGTAAATCCAAAAAGGATCATCGGTAGATGTCCGACCGGTGAGGAAGCGGAATCGGTAGCCAGGAAAAAAGCTCCGAAAATCACACTTCCGGTAATAAGATGAAAAAATGGGCTTGCATACTTTGTATCGTCTATAAAAAAATAGATCGAGGCTGTTATAAATACTCCTGCGAGAAAGGCCAGTGGAATGTGAGGGCGGATGTGTTTTCGTACTATTAAATAGATACCTCCCAGGAGAACACCGAACACTTGTACGGCACCCAAACCGCCAAGTTGCTTCCCTAAAAAAAGATCCAGGTAATTAAATCCGAAAACGGCTTCCGGGCCATAAAGCTTGAGCTGACTTAATGGATATAAATATTGTGTGTTGAGCATGGACAAATCCATATCCATGAGATATTTCCATGAAATTTTGCATACAGCCCACGCCACCAGAGGAGCGCATAAAGGGCTCGCTCCAGGCCCGCCAAAAAGGATTCGGCCAAGTATTATGCTTAAACTGCTTCCGACAATTATCAGCCACCATGGAGCCGATGCAGGCAAAAGAAAGGCGAACAAAAGCCCGGTAAGCAAAGAGCTGTAATCATCAACACTTATATCCCTGTTTACGATTTTAAGGCATATCGCCTCTGTTATAATCGCGGTAACGCATGCAAGAGCCATAACTCTGGCAGCCTCAAGGCCGAATTGCATAATGGCCATCAACACCGCAGGCAAAAGGGCCAGTATGGTTTCTGCCATTAACCCTGAAATACTTCGGCCACAATGCCAGTGCGGAGGGGTGGAAACCGTTAGAACAGGTTCGCTGATAAAAGGCTTTTTTATCTGACCGGCCATATAAGTCTACCTCGTTAATCTTATTAAATTGGTGTCCTTCGAATTTCTAATTTTTGATCGAAAACAATGGGTTTCGGCCAAACACTATTTATATTCCAATATCATTGCTCTTTTTCTGAGCAGCAAGTTCATTTTTAGCCAGAAGAATATACTGTAATACCGGTCGTCTTGCCGTACAGAAATATGTGCACAGCCCGCACTCAAAACAGGATTCTATGCCATACTTTATGGTCTTTTCAAACAGCCCGAACTCTGACAGACGGCTGATTATATTCGGCATAATACGAGACGGGCATTTGAGCACACATTCGCCGCAGTTTAAGCAGGGTGCGTCAGTAACAGGTGAAAACGTATCTTTAGGGATGACTAAAATTCCATAAGCATCCTTACCCACTCCCTGATCCAGGCTGTAAACCGCAGTTCCTCGAAAAGGTCCCCCTATAATAACTCGATCCCCCGGCTGGACACTGATGCCTGCATATTCCAATATCGCCCTAATGGGAGTACCTATCTTAACCCTGTAGTTGACCTTTCCTATTGTTAGAATAGTCTCAGTAAGGGGCAAGCCGGTCTCTAAGACTTTCCCAATAAAATATAATTGTGGTATGGACACAATCTCAACGTTTTCAGGCTTATCGAAACCTGTGACTGATTTAACTACAACACGGTTAAGACTGTTGGGATAAACCGTTTTGATATGAAAGGCCATACATCCAGAAAGGTAGGCAGTACTTCGTCCGGGGATTGCAAGTATAGTAGAAGAAGGGGAAATAAGTTTTCGTACCAGTTCAAGGCCCCGCTCAAGAGTCTGTTGATGATCACGCAAAAGCTGATCATAAACACTTATGCCGGGCTCGGGATTAAAGCCGTTTATGATAAGTGTTTTTGCACGGTTAAGTTTACGAGTATCTACGCCGAGGCCCTTTAAAATGCGAACAAGTTCTTTACCCGGTTTAATCCCGGATATATCGACAGGCTCGGTCTGCAAATTTTCGATGTCTGTCTTTATGGAGATCGATGAATGGGTAACACCGGTCACTTTGCCTGAGACCGGCGCATGAATATCCCCCGCATCATCTGACGGATATTTAGCGATCATTGCCCCCTGAAGCACTTTTTTTTTTCTTTCTACTACGGGAGTATGACCGATCAAGGGAATATGTACCTCATCCGGCGGGGGTATATCCCGAATCGTTTCCTCGAATGGGGTGAAGAGAGAAAGTGTCGGTTTATTCATAACGCTTCACTTAAAATGACATTTGTTGCAACTGTTTTCACCAAAGGGGCCTTTTTTCTGCTCTTGATGACAGCTTAAACATTGTTTATGAAAAGCATCCGTCCTTGCCGGTATAAGCTGTTTTATTTTGTTACCCTGGTGGCATTTTAGACAGGAGCTGTAAGTCCCTTCGTGTTTCTTCATATCTTTTTTGGCATGACAATCAGAGCAACCGTTGAAACCCCTGTCAAAAATATCTTCATGGCATTTTTTGCAGCAATCATGGGTTGCATCATGAAGATTCGGCATATCTTTACTCCCGTCAGTTGAGTGACAGGATATGCAGGCCCGGGGTTCAGGCTCAATATCAGGTTCATGATGACACTCTGTGCAATCATCTGCATAACTCTTATGGCTGGAGTGCTCAAAGCTGGCTTTAAAAAACTCCAGATGATGACACTTGACGCATGCCTTTTTATCAGGAAATAATTTTTGATGCTTTTCAATATAATTCTGGTTAAAAGCGGCAGGATGACACAAACCGC
>JASJGP010000234.1:0-3835 GCA_033791485.1 Desulfobacterales bacterium
CCCACGGTTGGTCTCCAGGTCATCAAAACCCTCAGCGAAAGGATTTCCTGGCTCACCACCCGGGTAGGCAACCTTACGGTTACAAACATTGAGGACCGCCTTTACAGTGTTCTGAGCAACGTTGCAAAGGAACATGGGGCCCAAAGTCCTAAAGGCGTGGTGATTCAGTTTCCTTTGACCCATGAAGATCTCAGTTTTTTAACCGGGGCTCACAGAGTATCGGTTACCCGGGCCATGAAAGCGCTTAAAAAAGCAGGAAAAATTATCCTTGAAGGCAAACAGCTCATCCTTCCCGCCTTAAAAATTGCTTAATTGAAGGCCCTTTGAAATTTATTTTGCCGGAAACAAACGCCAATGGGATTCTTAAGATCAGCAGCAACAGTATTGTGTGAGAGATAATGGGAAAAAGTGATACAACTGCGATGGCTTCAAAAATTTCTTCGTCCAAATGCTGATTATTCGTAATTTGCCTGTACTATACAATATTTGGAACCCAGCATTCTGCAGCAATTGTTACAAAGATAAAAATAAATATGGATGAATGCAATACGACAGGAGAGTGGGGTGGAAAAAAAAATGTCCGGAAAGATATTTTGTAATTGTAACTGCTGCTACAAAATATTTGTGGCAAAGTCCGTATACTGCAGACAAATTCAAATAATAATACCCCCTAACAAAAAGGAAGAATCCCCATGAAAATTTTAGCTATATCCGGAAGTCCTCGTATGGAGAAACGATCGTCTACCCTGAAACTTGTCAAAGCGGTTGTAGAAAATACAGGGTGTGAATATGACCTTATTTCACTTGCAGGTAAAAAAATCCAGGGGTGCATCGGTTGCATGGGGTGTGCCGATGATAACATTTGTAAATTAAAGGATGATCTGACCCCTTTGAGGGACAAAATTGTAGAAGCGGATGCCTATATCCTCGGAGGCTGTAATTTCTTTTCGACCTTAAATGCAAATATGCATTGTTTTTTGGAACGTTGGTATCAGTTTCGACACAGAGAGCAGAGTGAACTTTGGGGTAAACCTGCTGTCACGGTTTCGGTTGGAGGGACTAAGACAGATCCGGTTGCTAAAATCCTTGAGCAGTTCTGCATGTACAATCTTATTCAAGTTGTGGGCAGTGCGGATGGTTTAGGTGCCAATGGCTGCTATTATTGCGGACACGGGGAGACCTGTAAAACAGGCGCTGTCCAGGCCAAGCACGGAGACGGATTTAAAATAACAAAAGAAAATACGCCTTGCGTCAGTAAGGATGCTTTTTCCATGAAAAACGCGCGTCAGGCAGGCAGGCATCTTGGTAAAATTTTGAAAGACGGGCATGATAGAGATAAGGCAACCCGGGAAGTCAAAGAGGCGCTGATAGCATTGAGAACACGTAAAACATCAGATGAAGCCCTTTAAAAAGCAAGCCCAGACTATAATTTTTTAATATTGTTAATGCCGTTTTATATCGAACAAAATAACCTGCTATATGAATAAAAAATTTGTAATAATGCGTTATCTGCGCTGGACGGAAAAATATTTTTCACATTGTAGCACCTGCTACAAACAATTTTCATAAAAGGTCATATAGTGAAAACAATTTAACGCATCATCAGCAAAGGAGCCATAAAAATGCACCCTCAAATTTTAGGGATTTCAGGCAGTCCCATTAAAAACAGCAACACAGATCGGCTGATTCAGGCCGTTCTTAACAGCAGCGGACTGGAATCAGATTTTATAAAACTGAGCAAACTGAATATAAAACCCTGCATTGCCTGTCTTGGATGCAAAAAGGACAACATCTGCAAGGTTAAAGACGATTTTCCTGAACTGGCTCAAAAAGTACGAAAAGCAGATGCAATTGTTGTGGGCGGATATGCTCCATATGGCTCTGTGGATGGATTTACAAAAGCATTTCTTGAAAGATTGTTTTCTTTGAGGCATCAAAACGGCCTTAACCGTGGTAAATTTGCTGTTGTTGTTGCATCAGGAATCGGCCGGGGGGCACCTGGACTCGAAGAGACAAGTAAACAGATTGAGCATGCCTTGACCGTAGAAGGAATGGAAATATTGGGTAATTTGAAAATTACCGGGAATACGGAATGTCTGGTATGCGGCTATGGTCAAACATGCCCCATGAGTTCATTGCCCTGGGTATTTGGTGACGATACCACCGTCACACCGGACAAATTTTGCAAGGTTGAAGATCAGTCCGAGATTTGGGAAAAGGCCAATTTATTAGGTCCGCAAATTGCCCAGAAAATAAAAAACCGGGTGTTGATGTAGTGAATTTAACAGAAAAATAATCGCTAAATGGAGGACTCATGTCACAGAAAAAACAGATGGACGGAATAAAAGCCTGTGTATTCGATGCCTATGGAACCCTTTTTGATGTTCATTCGGCAGTGGGCAAATACCGCGAACAACTAGGAGATGCAGCCGACCCGGTATCCATGCTCTGGCGGACGAAGCAACTGGAATATACCTGGCTGCGCAGCCTGATGAAACATCATGCCGATTTTTGGCAGGTCACCCGGGATGCCCTTGATTTTGCTTTTGACGCACATGGGATAACCAGTACGGATCTAAGAGACGATTTGATGAACGCGTATTTGAGTTTGGAGGCTTATCCCGAAGTGCCGGATGCATTATTTCTTTTAAAAACCCGCGGATATAAATTGGCTATTCTGTCCAACGGCACACCTGATATGCTCGATTCAGCCGTCACAAACTCTGGTATAGCAAAGTTAATTGATATGAACCTTTCTGTTGAGGACATTGGAATTTTTAAACCTGATCCAAAAGTATATCAACTTGCTGTTGATAAGCTTAAGGTTCAAGCCCATGAAATCATATTTCAGTCCTCTAACGCCTGGGATGCTTACGGGGCTTCCGCGTTTGGATTTAATGTTGCCTGGATCAACCGGTTTGGCCAGAGCAAAGAAAGGCTGCCCGGCAATCCGGATTTTGAAATTAAAACCCTGATGGAATTAACAAATTTACTCAATTGAAATTGAGTCGGACAGTTATTGCAGCGTGACCCTATGGAAGAATTTATGGATGTGTTTAAAACAATAAAATTATGAAATGAATCATCAGCTGCGGTGATGCAGGGACAACATTATTGCCCGTTGGCGGCAAGGCCATACGGACGATTGTTAATCCAAAAATAGAAAAACTTTTGGTTTCCGGTACGGATCATAGCAAGGAATACAACCTGATGAAAGCAGATGAAGCCTGGGCGGGTATGCTTGGGGAAAAGTTTTCAAACGGCAGGCTGACTTTGAAAATCCTTGAAAAAGATTTCAGTGTTGACGAAAATGGTGAGATTTTCACTGATATCCATGCCAATCAGTGGATAGTCCCACCTTTATTTAATTATATTCTGACAGGCAAAGGCGAGGGATTGACTGAAAACTTGGTTCCTTTCCGAGAACTTGATACGTCCAAAGATTGGACTCATTTTTTTTGAGCACCAATGCGTCAGTCTGTTGAAAAGAATAGCCGACTCAAATCCGTCTTTTTTTGAGGATATAATTGAACTGTTTAACGGTAAACCTGTTGAAAATCATTATGATGCCGACATCTCCCTGATCATCAAACCGCTGCCACTTTTGCCCGTACTCATCTGCTACAATAATCCTGAAGATGGTTTGGAATCAGATTTGAACCTTTTTTTCGATATCACGGCCGATAATAATTTGCCTGTTGAAAACATTTATACGCTTATTATAGGGTTGGCCAAGATGTTTGAAAAATTGGCTGTAAACCATGGATGAAAACATAAAAAGCAAATTGAGATTAGCATTGTGACAACAAAAGGGAGAATACTGTCCTGGTTCTAC
>JASJGP010000235.1:0-2873 GCA_033791485.1 Desulfobacterales bacterium
GTTGCTTTCAGTGCCCTGTTGGCCATGGAGGCGATGAAAAGTACCAGGGATAGGGAGACAGCTGCAACAGCAATACTGAAGGTACAGGTGATGAAAATTGATTTCAGATAAAGGGGGTCTGTAAACAATTCACGATAATTATAAAACCATACAAAGGTGGATTTTCTTCCAAAGGGATCACTGAGAAGAAAAGACTGGATAATACCTTGGATGGCCGGCCAATAGAAAAAAGTCAGGGTCACGACCATCTGGGGTAAAATCAGCAGATAGGGCAAATATTTTGATTTAAAGAAAGACCGTTTTATCATGGGCTCAGTGTTTGTTTATCCGGATGTTATGTAGGGCATGGCTAAAAAAGGAGCCGGGTAAAAAGATCAGACAAATTACCCGACTCCCTGCACATCTTATTTATTCATAGGTTTTCTCAAAGGTTCTCAACTGGATGTTGCTTCTGGCGGCAGCACTATCCATTGCTTCCTGGGGAGATTTTTTTCCATTCCAGACCTGCTCGAGTTCCTCATTGATAATGTTTCTGATCTGAACAAAGTAACCCAGGCGCAGTCCCCTTGATATTTTTGTGGGGATGGCACGGTTGAGCTGATTGATACCCACTTCCTGAAGGGGGTTTTCATCATAATAACCTTTGGCTTTCAGACTTTCATAGGCGTCAATAGTGATGGGGAAATATCCGGTTTCCTTGTGCCAGAATTCTTGCATCTTGTTACCGGCCAGAAATTTTAAGAAAGTGGCAACTCCCTTATATTCAGCATCTGAATGTCCATTGAGGACCCATATGGAGGCACCACCAATGATAGAGTTCTGTAATTTTTTGGTGTTTGCCTCAACCGGAAGCGGAGCCGCATCCCATTTAAAATCCGTGACCGCTTTTTTGAGTTTGGCAATTCCGCTGATGGAATCAATGTAAACCGCTACATTCTGGGCGATAAATTCGGATTTCGGGCCCTGGTATTTTTGTCCGCCATACATGAAGCGGTTGTCATCGGCCCAGGATTTAAGCTGGGTGATATGATTTACCACCTGGGGGTTATTAATTTCAAGCTCGCAGTCAAGGCCTTCATATCCATTGGCTTTACTGGCAAAGGGAATGTTATGAATGGCGCTGTAATTTTCAATTTGGGTCCAGGACTGCCAGGCTGTAACCATACCGGCCGAAGCTATGTTGGCACTGACAATTTTCTTTGTGATTTCACCCAGTTCATCCCAGGTGATGGGTTCTGTTTTTGACAGAGGGGCAATGCCGGCTTTTTTAAACATATCCACGTTGTAATACATAATCGGTGTGGAAGAATTAAAGGGCATGGACATGAGATTCCCGTCGGCATTCATATAATAGGAAAGGACCGCCTGGAGATACCGGGACCAGTCCACGTCAAATCCTGAGTCTTTCATCAGTTTGTAAACAGGATAAACGGCTCCGGACATCATCATGGTCTGGGTTCCAACTTCAAAAACCTGGAGCATATGGGGTTGTTTTTTTGCCCTGAACGCTGCAACACCCGCGTTCATTGTTTCATCATAGTTGCCCTTGTTGGTGCCGACAACCTTGTATTCTGACTGGGAGGTATTAAACTCCTGGATCATTGTTTCAACGATTTTACCCCGGGCGCTTCTCATGGCATGCCACCAGTTAATGGTAATGGGTTTGGCAAATACAGATACCGGCAATGCAAGACCTAGGGCAATGATTAAAAATACAAAGGATTTTGTGAGTTTCATTTAATCTTTCTCCTTATATAAATTGTTAGAGCTTTTTTTATCGAACACTCCAAATTAAAAGTGTCAATATATCAGTCATACCATGTTAACTCAGATTTATTCGGATATCGACCAAGAGTCAAGATTAAACTGAATTTTTATCTTATTTTTTAAACTGATTTTGAAAAGGATTTGCATAATAATAATAATTGGTGTTTTATGGGCATAAAAATTTAAAAAAATCTTAGGAACCAGGATATTGACATGGCTGAGCTTAAATTAAAAAACATTATCAAAAAGTATGGCAAAACAGAGGTGATCCACGGCATTAATCTGGATGTAAAGGACAAGGAGTTCATTGTTCTTGTGGGCCCCTCAGGATGTGGTAAATCTACCGTTCTTCGGATGATTGCGGGGCTTGAAACAATATCCGAGGGCACGATTTCAATCGATAATACCATCGTCAATGATATTGCACCAAAGGATCGGGGCCTTGCCATGGTGTTTCAGAACTATGCCCTGTACCCCCATATGAATGTATTTGGGAATATGTCCTTTGGGTTAAAGCTGAACAAAACACCCAAACAAGAAATCCGGCAGCGGGTCGAAGAGGTCGCCACTATTCTCGGGCTTGAAGATTTTCTGCTCAGAAAACCCCATGAACTTTCCGGGGGACAGCGCCAGCGGGTGGCCATGGGACGGGCCATGGTTCGAAAGCCCGCAATTTTTCTCTTTGATGAACCTTTGTCAAACCTGGATGCCAAGCTTCGTATTCAGATGAGAGCCGAAATAAAATTGCTGCACCAGCGGGTTGATTCCACCATGATTTATGTAACCCATGATCAGGTGGAAGCCATGACCCTGGCGGATCGGATTGTGGTTCTCAAGGATGGATACATCGAACAGGTCGGAACCCCCCTTGAACTTTTTTCACATCCTGCGAATACCTTTGTTGCTGGATTCATCGGAACCCCTCCCATGAACCTTGTTGACGGTAAAATTTTAAAACAAGAGAACCTTACCTTTGTTCAGTTTGAAACAGGTTTCAAGATTCCCGTTCCGGATAAAGAGGGCACAAGTTTGACCCATGATCAAGCGGTTGTGTTTGGCCTTCGCGCCGAAGAGATCACGCCGGCGAATACTCAACCCAATCTTCC